>JBFHGY010000351.1:0-4306 GCA_041582905.1 Crocinitomicaceae bacterium
GAAGTACCCGAAAAGTTAGGGTTTTGGTTTTGTGATCTTCTCGTGAAGTAAGTACGAGAAATCAGCAATCAGTGCTGCACAACAAACTTTTGATTGAATTGCTCATTATCAATAGTATAGATCAAGTTATACACTCCATTCTGTAAGTGAGAAGTATTGATTTGATATGCTTCTCCATCGAAAGAGTAATTCGCGTCTATTGATCTTCCCGACAAATCAAAAATTTGGATGTTTTGGATGTTGGTTTCCATTAGGTTGATCCAAGTGTCGGCAGGGTTTGGAAATAAGGTTGGATGATTGTTCTCCAATGTACTCATTCCTAAAAACTGATCATGAAGAGTGTGTTTTACGAGAAAAGGCTTTTTCCAACCGTATTCGTAGCTCTGCCCCACCGATAAATCAAAATCTACTAAGTTTCCAGACATTTGTCCTCCAACAAACAAATTATCCTTATGAATTTTCATTGATCGAACATAAACTGTTTTTTGTGAATCCCCATCAAAACTTCGAATCCAACGAATATCTCCACTTGGGGTAAGACTCATCAGAAATGCCCCCTTCCAACCTTGAGTCCCCATTAGTCCATAATTTTCCTCTCCAAGATCACATCTCCACTGATAATAATAACTCAATAGAAGGTTCCCCTGATTATCAAGCGTTAATTTCGAGTCCGAAAAAATATGCGCTATTGGCTCAAATCCTGAAAACCGTTTGAACCAAGCCACGTTTTCTCCTTCGAAACAGACGATCAGTGCATTTCGAAAAACCGTAGGTTGATAGATCGTAATATCTGGATACAATTCTTCAACGAGAAACTCCTCATTTTCATTTCCTAAGTCAATAAAATCGGCGAAATTGATTTGAAGTACCACTTTCCCATCCTCCAATTGAGCAATCCCCATACCCATTTCATCACTTTCCGATTCAATAGAAGTTAGGGCTATCAAGTTTAAATCCTCATCGAACTCTCCATGGAAAACATCTCGCATTCCTGCAGAATATAAGACCTCACTTCCGTTTACGAAATTTGTGGAAAGCGTATCCCGAAAATCACCCATAAATAAAAACCTACCTTCTGGCGTTTCAAATAAATCGAGCATCAAAACGTCACCATCGAATGATGCTGCCTCAATGAAATTGAAATCTGCATCAAATTTCGAGATAAACGAATTCATCCCTGCATCACTTACATATAGATGATCAAATGGAGTTGGACTCAAATTCATCGAATCTTTATACCAACCACACATGACTATTTCATCATTTTCCGTTAGAATGAGATCGCATATATACGCGCTCCCTGAGCCTCCAAATGTTGTACAATTAATATAGTTACCGTCTTTATCTAACCTAAGAAGGAAATTATCAGTTTCACCCTGAGACACTTTCAATACGGTATCTTGACCTGGATCAAAGTCGACGGAATCGGAAAACACGCCAGCAATAAGAAGATCTCCATTGGAGAATTGTTCAATATGACTTGGAAGATCGAAACCCGTACCGCCAATTTGTCGATACCACATGTCGTTGTTGGTCGCACTGATTTTATTGATTAAAATATCTTCGTCTCCACTCGAATAAATATCTGTACCGTAAGGACCAGGTCCGATCCAAAAACTACCTCTAAAACTACTTGCAGTGTAGACGTAGCCTTGCTCAGTAAAACTCATTCCATTAACCGTGGAAAAAGGCGATGCTGACCCCGTAGGAAATATACGCGTCCATTCATGTTCAACGATCTGAGCAATGGACCCCAATGTTTCTATCAAGAAGAATAGTAGTAGAATTCGTTTCATACAGTCGAGTTAGTGAAAAAAGGATCAAATGCCAACTCGGTGAGTATTCCGTTGATTCTGATGTAGGTTTTATTGTGTTATTCCTCCTCGGATTACTGAATCGGTATGGATTTATCCGCTAATTTTGCGCTTCAATACTTATAAAAAAAGACAAAGGCCATGAACAAAAAAATTGCAATTATCGGATGTGGGAATTTGGGACTATCCATTTTGAATGGACTACTCGCACAAAGTACCCCGCCCTCGAATATCATTGCAACAAAACGAAATGTTCAGTCTATCTCCTATTTGAAAGAAAAAGGGGGTCACATTACAAACGACAATGCTAAAGCAATTAAAGCCTCGGAGCTCATAATTGTTGCGTTAAAACCGTATACTATTCTGGACGTTTTAAAGGATGTTCAACACGCTTTTGATCCTCAAAAACATATTTTGGTATCATTGGCAACAGGAATTTCGGTTGAACAGCTTGCGACAACCATCAACTCCTCTATACCTATTTTTAGAGCGATGCCGAATACAGGAGCCGATGTTGGAATGTCGATGACGTGTATCTGTTCGAACAGTTCCGATGCTGAAAAGGTTGAACTTGTCACAGAGTGCTTTGACAGCATTGGTAAGACCATTCACATCGATGAAAAACTTATGGACTCAGCAACCGTTTTGGGAGCCTGTGGCGTAGCATACGTTCTCCGGTTCATGCGAGCGATGATTCAAGGGGGAATACAAATTGGTTTTGATGCCAAAACGGCAAGCGATATCGTATCGCACACCGTGCAAGGAGCAGCACAATTGCTCATTCAAAATGGTCAACATCCAGAATATGAAATTGACAAAGTAACAACACCGAGAGGTTGTACCATTGCCGGATTGAATGAAATGGAACACAACGGAATGAGCTCTGCCCTTATCAAGGGAATTGTTACTTCGTATGACATCATTGAAAAATAAAAGGAAACATTCAGAACTCCACAAACGAAAAAAGCCCGCTCTGCAGCGGGCTTTTGTTATTATCGTAACTACTGTGTAGTTTACTTTTCGAAATTCATGATTGTTTTTTCAATGATTGAAACACACTCCATCAATTGCTCTTCGTTCATCACCAATGGTGGTGCAAAGCGGATGATATTTCCATGAGTTGGTTTTGCCAACAAACCATTTTCCTTCATCGCTACACACAAGTTCCAAGCTGTTTCACTTTCTTCTGTATCGTTGATCAAAATTGCGTTCAATAGCCCTCTTCCTCGAACTTTGACAACCAAATCGGTATTCTCAATAATTCGATTCATTTCTTTACGGAAAAGTTCACCCAAACGACGAGCGTTTTCTGCCAAACTCTCTTCTTGAACCACCTCTAATGCTGCTACTGCAACTTTCGCAGCTACCGGATTTCCTCCGAAGGTTGAACCATGTTGTCCAGGTTTAATCACCATCATGATATCGTCGTTTGCCAATACGGCAGAAACTGGATATGCTCCTCCTGATAACGCTTTCCCAAGAATAAGAATGTCTGGTTGAACGTATGTTTGAGGATCTTTCTTGCATGAGTTTCCACAAGAACAATCACCACATACAGCTAATAAAGAACCTGTTCTTGCGATTCCTGTTTGAACTTCATCCGCAATGAACAATGCACCAGCAGCCGAACACAATTCACGTGCCTTTGCCAAATATCCCTCAGAAGGAACAAATACTCCTGCTTCTCCTTGGATAGGTTCTACTAGGAATCCTGCGACGTTTTCTTGTTTCAACGCTTCTTCCAAAGCTGCTGTATCATCGTAAGGAATGCGAATAAATCCAGGTGTAAACGGTCCGAAATTATCTTTCGCATTCGCATCATCCGAGAATGAAACGATCGTTGTAGTTCTACCATGGAAGTTACCTCCACATACAATAATCTTCGCTTGATCTTCCGCAATACCTTTTACTTCGTATGCCCATTTGCGACATAATTTGATCGCTGTTTCCACAGCTTCTGCTCCCGTATTCATGGGAAGTACTTTATCGAAACCGAAGTATTCCGTTACAAATTTTTCGTATGGTCCGAGAGAATCGTTGTAAAAAGCACGAGATGTAAGCGTTAATGTTTTCGCTTGATCTACCATAGCCCCAACGATTTTTGGATGACAGTGACCTTGGTTTACAGCGGAATATGCCGACAAGAAATCGTAGTATTTTTTCCCTTCAGCGTCCCATACGTGAACTCCTTCACCACGAGACAAAACAACTCCAAGGGGATGATAATTGTGTGCTCCATACTTATCTTCCATTTGGATTAAATCTGCTGATGACATTTTTTCTGTTGTCGTGTTCATGTAGTTTATTTTTGAATTGTTTCGTTCATCCCGGAGAACTGTTATCCTTTCCTCATTCTTGGAGAGAAATCATCCAGAAGGTGATTGCGAACAATCGAGTTGTAAAATTAGTGGTTTTTGAATGGAATGTCAATTGAGTGAGGTTCTTAAAGTCCAATTGTTCCGAATCCGATTAATTCACTAGAAGAAAAGGAC
>JBFHGY010000352.1:0-4301 GCA_041582905.1 Crocinitomicaceae bacterium
GTAGGGACACACAGAAAAAACATCATGGCGAAATTGGGCGTTCGAAATACAGCAGGAATTGTCATGTATGCGGTAAAGACAAATTTGATCTCTCCGAACAAGTTTCTCTTCGCTGGTGAAACAGGTGCCTAATCTTTTCTCAAAAAAAGTGTAAATTGAGTGAACCTTATTTGAACTAAGGTGTACTAGACTGCAAATCCGTGAAATTATGCGCGTATTACTGTATATATTTATGATTGTTTCTTCAGGAACGCTCTTCTCTCAACAAGGGAACGAAAACCTGAATAATACAACCAATGCACCTGCTACTAATACGAATAGTGCTCCAGTAATTACATTGGAAGAGTCGATAGAAGTCGATTCTACAATGAATGAAGGAGGGACACTTGATAAAAAATCCATTGATGTTATTTCCGTAAAGAAAGCGCCTGCATCAAGAAGGTTCCGTTCCAGTGGAAAAAAGAAAATGGAACAAGCTGTGCCAGCATCTCCGATGGAAGAAACGGAAGAAGTTCAAGAAAAGGAGTTATTGGATGAAGTAGGATATGGATCATCTGTTGAGTCGAGTAAGGCCTCGGAAATGAAAGTCGTTTCAACGGAATTTTCGAATTCTTATACTTCGTCAGACTTACAACGAACAAGCCGATCTCCTTCTGATCTGCAACAAATTCAAATGGATCAAGCGGTGAGTTATTTCGAAGTGAATGCTCCGGGATCGTTTGAGTCGCATTACTTCAAGTATGTTGCAGGAAACTACAACACCGATTTGTACCCCGATTTGAAGGCAGCAGAACAGCTTCGCCCGCAAAATTCAGATGTTCATGTGCAAATGGCAGGTTATTTCATGATTGAAGATGATGTTGACTCTGCCTTGATCTACATGAATAAACTCAAAGAATCAGATCGACTGACTGAAAACGTAGTGGAATACGCAGGTGATATTTTGCGTTCAGCTCCAGAAAATGGAACGCTAATTACTCATGGATTTGATGATAGTTATGGAAGCTTTTACGCTCAGAATAGCAGTGGAATTCGATCGGACGTAACGCTCGTTTCGCTTGACTTTTTGCAGAGTGATACGTACAAGGAAGAATTGAAATCAAAGGGATTCGATTTGCCAAAGTCAGAGGTAGTAGATGTGGATTATCTCTCAGAGTTCTGCGTCCTCAATGTTGATAAGAACCTGAGTATTTCGATGACTACACCGAAAGAGTATTTTCAAGCGATTCAGGATAAATTGTACGTTGCTGGCTTGGTGTTCGAATACCACGAAGATGACTTTAACAATTTTGAGAGGAATGATTTCTTATGGAATAATTCTATGGAAAAAGGTGTGATTACGCATCCTACTGATGAAAAGGGAAGACAGTTATCCGCCAATTATTTGCCCATGCTATTGCATCTGCGAAGGGCATACCAAATAACGGGAGAAAGTGAAAAATTGAAAGAAGTCGACGAGGTCAGTGATCAAATCGGGGTCCAGTGTCGAAAATATGAACAAGTACAAAAGGTGAAATCGAGCTATTAAATGCGGTTGCTTCGACCACAATATAAAACGCTATCAGATGAAGATTTGATGATTGCAGTTGGTAAAGGAGATCAACGTGCTTTCGATGAAATCTACCATCGCTATTCAGGTCCATTGTTGGGCTACTTCATGCGTATGCTCTGGAAAGACCGTGAAAAAGCGGAAGATTTCATGCATGACATCTTTGCCAAAATTGTGCGTAAACCTGAGTTATTTGATCCCACCAGAAAATTCAAAACTTGGTTGTATTCGGTTGCAAATAACATGTGCAAGAATGAGTACAAAAAGCAAGAAGTACGGAAAAACACATCAAACGGTTTAGATGAACATTATGCGATTGGTGACTCAAATGCAGATGTGTTCTCAGATGTACAAGATCGCTTTTTCAAAGAAGAATTTGACCGAAGTTTGGATGCGTTGGACCAAAAGCACAGCGAAGCATTTAAATTAAGACACATAGAAGGACTTTCGATTAAAGAGATTGCGGAAGTACTCGAAATAAGTGATGGTACGGTAAAATCGCGGTTGTTCTATGCAACTAAATACCTCGCGGAAAGTTTAAAAGAATTTAATCCTGTAATAAATAGATGATATGGAAAGGGATGTAATGGATATTGTGAAAGAGAAGGAGTTCATCGAGTTAACAGCTGCTGATCGGGCAGAATTGGGGGAGTTGTGCTCTTCTGAGGATGAATACAACCAGATTAAAAGCATGTTTGTTGGGATGAGCGCCATGGACCGGTCTAATCCTACGCCAAAGGCAGAGACAAAAGCAAGTTTGGATGACTTGTTCGCTCAAACACATCCCAAAGCGGCTCCCGTATGGTACAATGCGCCATTGGCAGTGCTTGTTCCGAAGGGAAAACCATTCTATCGTCAGCCTTTGGTTCAAGTGGCAGCTGTTGGACTATTAGTGTTGTTGGCGTATCCATTTGTTAATTCAACGGCTTTGGAGGCGAAATCGAATCAGGTTGCAGCATTAGAAAAAGAAATGACTGCTTCTGAGGCGGAAAAGGACGAAGTGGAAGTAAATAGTGAATCTCCAAAAGAGGAGGAGGTTGATGAACAAGTTGTTCCCAAGGTTCAACGCCAAGATGCTCTTGAGGGAAAAATGAAGGAGACTGTTATTTCTGCACCTGCACCTTCTCCTGCTCCTGTACCGTTAACAACGAGTGCAACGGTTACCAGAGATATTTCAGGTGTTGATTTTTCAGTTGCTTTGTCGGGAACAATGGATGAAGTGGAACCGATTAGAGGTAGAGCTTCAGAGACAACAATTGCGTTTTCTCAGCCGGGTTCTACGCATCCTGATGGTGTGTTTGTAGGAGGTCTTCCAGAGCTTCTTTCTGTTCCTGCAAGTGAAAATCCTGCCGTTTTCGACTTACTGACGGCGACATTTTAAAGATGCATCACCTGTTCAAAAAGTACGGTTTCATTACTCTCGATTTTCACTAAAAGCAACCCAGTTGGCAATGAGGAAAGATCAACGCGATCTTGCTGTGTAAATTGGTCATGTTGGAAAACCAATGCTCCGAGTGAATTGTAGATGCAAACCGAAAATTGTCCTGAAATTCCTTTCACTGAAAAATAGTCATCAGCAGGATTAGGATAAACGGAAATGCTTCCATCTTCATCAAGTGCTTCTTCTCCTACATGTGAAGTGGAGCAATCATGCGTAAAAAGTGTTTCGTTGTGAAACCGTTCAAAAGCGGGGATGGATGTTGATTCCGTGATGTTGGGTGTGCCGATACCAGCCCATTCCGAATTGCTGATGAAATCGGGTATTTGATCATAGGCATAACTGACATCAGGAAGAAGTTCTGTGCCTGAAGGGTGAATCGTTCCTTTATCATTATTGCCATGAAGGAAATGTCCAGAACCTAAAATCGTATAATTCACCAAACTGTAAGGGAACGATGAGTTCGTAATTTCATTTCCTAGGAAATTCTGATCGGGAGAATTACTCGCGCTAAAGAAAATGCCGTAGCCTTCAGATCGATTCCGAAAGAAGGTGTTGAAAGGTCCATTCGGTCCATGAGAATTATCAATTACGATGTTTTGACCGATATTTTGTTCAAAGAGATTGGCGTAGGCGTAGTTACCATGCAGAACAAGATCTCCTGCCGAATTGCTCGGCGAAGAATCCCAGTAAGGATCAAGTGAGTAGTTGTATGCGAACACATTTCCGTTGGCTCCAGCTTGTACGATCATGGAGTGTCGAAGATGTTCAAATAGGCTGTTTTCAACCAAACATTCATTACTTGTAATGTGCAACATTACGCCATAGGCACGACCATTTCCTCCGTATTCGAAGCCATGATGAAAGTAAGAATTGGCAATGTAAATGTTGGAAGACCGTCTCGCTTGAACATGACTGAAAGTACAGTTCTCCGATTCGACACCCTTTACCCAGCAATTTACTGCGTAGGAATAATAAACGTTGCTTGTTTGTGAGGGAGAAGTGTTATCAATACGGTGAATTTTCAAACATTCGATCCCAATGTTTTTGGCAGGAAGCATACGGACGACATAAGGCATTTTTGCACTGTCGTAATCCATTCGAAGAGGTGATTCCAAGAGGAGTTTGTTGTTTTCAATCGCGAGAATCCGAACGATTTGCCCAACAGTTTTGTGAGCCCATGATGAAGTAACCAAGCTGCTATCATTCAGGAGAATCCGAATCCAGTCACCAGAAGAGAATAGGGAAGGATCATCCACCAAAATAAAATCATTGTCTTTCCATGCGTTGCCGATAACCGAACTTGTCGAGGTA
>JBFHGY010000353.1:0-4296 GCA_041582905.1 Crocinitomicaceae bacterium
TCCTCGACTGTACAAGGTTCCGTAGAAGGTCGTTTGGAGGTGGTCGTTGATCGGAATGTAGTAGCCCAAATCCTGCAATCCAAAGCCAAATTGGGAAATCGGAGCGAACTGCGGAAAGATCAATCCTTTCGATTTTTCTTCAGCTTGAGGAATCACACTAAATGGCAATCCCAAAGGAGTAGGGACACCACCAATCCATAAATTCATCGGACCTGTAACAATTCGTTTGTTCGGGATCAATACCGCCTTTGAAAGTTGAAAATGGTAATGCGGCTCTTCCAGGTCACAGGTGGTAAATCGTCCTTTTTTGAAATGAATTTGCTCGTTCGAGTGACGTTTCGCTGTTTCCATGTACAGATTCATTTCATCCTGAACAATGGCTACTTCCTCAATATATCCCTTTTCGGTGTCAAAATTATAGCGAATCGAACTTGCTTTGATTTCGTCGCTTCCATCAGAAAACAATGGAAATTCTACTTTATTCGAATCTTCGTCGTAGCCATAACGTGCCAATACTTCATTTGATTCCAGATCAATCAAAATGTATCCTGCGGTCATCTTCACTTCGCCATTATCAACTTTTGCATCACCGTACAAATGCACTTGTTTGTTGCGTAAGTCACTGTAAATGGAATCTCTGGCGCTGTAGTAAATGGGTGCGTCTAAATCCGATTCCTCCACGATCATAGTGTCTTTAACAGTTGAATCTTGAGCGTAACTAACAACATCAAAGGACATTATTAACAATGCACAGAGTATAAATAGATGTATGGAACGCTTTTTGAACACTGAATGCTCGTTACTTTGTTAGTTGATTGCTTTAACGGCGCAAAACTATTAAAATTACATTGAAATGATGGAAAATAGAAAGCATAGTCGTCGCCTGTTTGTGTTTTTAACATTGATTACCATTTTTATGGCACAGTTAGGCTTCGCTCAAGTAGATGAAGCTTCTTTTGCTACATTGAAAACGGTGGTGATCGATGCAGGGCACGGAGGGAAAGATCCAGGATGTCACGGTGGACACGCTCAAGAGAAGCATGTGTGTTTGTCGATGGCGTTGATGTTAGGCGAGCAAATCAAGAAAAATTACCCACACATAAACGTGGTTTACACGAGAAAGACGGATGTGTTCGTAGAATTGGACGAACGGGCGAAAATTGCCAATCGAAACAATGCGGATCTATTTATTTGTATTCATGCCAATGCAGCGAGTCCAGCGGCGTACGGAACAGAAACGTATGTGCTCGGATTGCATAGAACGGAATCTCAACAAGCGGTTGCCGCGAGAGAGAACGCAACCATTCACTTGGAAGATGATGGAGGAAAGAAGTATGAAGATTTTCAAATGACTCCAGATGCGATCATCGCTCGACAAATTCAATTGAGTGTGTTTTTGGATCAATCAATCAGCTTTGCGGATAAATTACAGTTAGAGTTTAAGAATATTGGTCGATACGATCGCGGAGTGAAGCAGGCTGGTTTTTTAGTTTTGTACAAAACGACCATGCCGAGTGTGTTGATCGAAACAGGTTTTTTAACCAATCCGAAGGAGGAAAAGTTTTTGTCTGATTCAACAACGCAGCGCCAAATGGCCAATGCAATGTTCACCGCATTCAAGAAATACAAGAATGAATTGGAAGGAGTAGAAGGACAAGTAGAGACAAGCATTCAGCCGGAAGATATGCCTGAGGTGGAGGAAGTTGAAAACCCCATTCCGATTGCACCTTCAGATGATAAGAAAGATGTAGTGATTTTTAGGGTTCAAGTAGAAACAGCGACAGAGCCCATTCCATTAACAGACAAGAAATTCAAAGGATATACGGTGTATGAATACGTTCATGGCGGATTATATAAGTACACAATGGGGAATTTCGAAAACGATGTTGAAGGCGCGACTGAGTTTCAGCGAAAATTGCGTGAACAAGGTTATTCACATGCATTTGTTGTTGCGTTTCTCAACGGAGAGCGGATTAATTTGCAAAAAGCTGTTAACTTAGCAGAAAAATAAATCCATGAAGTATTCTAAGGAAATCATTACTGGAATTACCACCGTTGTGGCTATCGGCTTGCTTGTTGTGGGAATTAATTTTTTGAAAGGAGGAAGCTTCTTCGGTGGTGATGATATCTATTATGCGTACTTTCCAACATCTGGAGGAGTTACACCAGCTACATCGGTGTATGTAAATCAAGTGGAAATCGGAAAAGTGTTGGAAGTCGAATACATTGGAGGTGACGATTCACTGAAAATGGTTCGAATGAAATTCAACATTCAAAAGGAAGGTTTCCAAATCCCGAAAGGTTCTAAATTGGAAGCAGGTGGAATTGATTTATTCTCGAAAGGAATCATTGTTCACGTAAGTCAAGATATCTCGAAAGGATACTACAAGCCAGGAAGTAAAATCCAAGGTGAAGTTTCCGTAGATATTGTTTCTCAAGTGCAAGCATACGCCGACCCAATTACTCAGCAATTACAAGTGATGATGGCATCTGTAGATAAAATGGTGAACGGAGTTCGTGCATTCTGGGATGAAACAGCTACTTCGGAGATTGAAGCAAGTATGCGTGAAGTAAAACTTGCGATCAAGAAGTTTGGTTCGGCCGCAGAACAAATTGAAGCTATGGTGGGAGATGAACGCGTGAAGATTTCTCGTATCATGAGCAACGTTCAGTCCATAACTGAAACCTTGAAAGAAAGTGATGATCAAGTGAAGCACATCCTTGGAAACGTGAAGGAAGTAACCGATGAAATGGTAACACTCGACTTCAAAAGCGTAATGGAAGATGCACAAAAAACACTTCAATCAGTCAATGAGGTGTTGGATGCAGCGACCAATGGAAACGGAACATTATCGAAATTAGTGAACGACGAAGCATTGTACAACGAACTCGTTGAAACCAATGCAGACCTACAGAATCTACTCAAAGACTTACAACTTCATCCTGAACGATACATCCACTTCTCTGTGATTGGTGGAAAAACCAAAGGTGCGAATTTCACACCAGAGGAAGAAAAGGAGTTGAAGAAAGTAGTAGACGAACGAACAAACTAATTTATTGATTCATGGTAGCTATTGCAGCATTTGCGATAATCTCATTGGCAGGATTCGGATTCTTTGCCTGGAATATGTTGAAAATTCGATCGAACATCCTCTTGGGACGTGACGTTGATCGAACCGATAAAAGCAGTGAACGTTGGAAAACAATGGCATTGGTCGCATTGGGACAAAAGAAGATGTTCTCGCGTCCAATTCCAGCTTTGCTTCACTTGGCGATTTACGCAGCATTCATCATTACTCAAATTGAGCTAATTGAAATCATCGTAGATGGTCTTTCTGGACATCACAGAATTTTCCGCGAAGCGTTGGGTGGATTCTACACATTCATGATTAGTTTCATTGAAATCTTATCACTTCTCGCGTTAGTCGCAACGATCATCTTCCTTTCTAGAAGAAATTTATTGAAACTTCCACGATTGAAAATGAAAGAAATGATTGGTTGGCCAACCATGGATGCCAACTTGATTTTGATCATGGAAATCATTTTGGTTTCATGCATCTTCACGATGAATGGAGCAGATGAAGTATTGTACAGCCGGGGAGCTTCTCATGCAACCAACCTTGGGGAAGGTTCAATGGGATTCACCTTGAGTTCGTACCTCGGACCGTTTTTGTTTGGTGACATGAACGATGGAACGCTTCACACACTTGAAAGAATCGGATGGTGGGGACACATCGCAATGGTGTTCGCCTTCTTGAATTACCTTCCATACTCTAAGCACTTGCATATTTTATTTGCCTTCCCGAATACGTACTATTCAAATTTGGAAGCTAAAGGACGTTTGACGAACATGGAGTCGGTGACCAACGAAGTAAAGTTGATGATGGACCCAACGGCAGATCCATTTGCAGCACCTGCTGAGGGAGCAGCCGAAGCGCAACGATTCGGAGCGAAGGATGCAACCGATTTGACATGGAAGAATTTAATGGATAGTTACTCGTGTACAGAGTGCGGGCGTTGTTCTTCTTCGTGTCCAGCGAATGTTACAGGGAAACTACTTTCTCCTCGTAAAATCATGATGGACACGCGTGATCGTATTGAAGAAATTGGAAACAATGTGCGTAAGCACGGAAAAGATTACGATGACGGTAAGAGCCTATTGGGTGATTACATCACAGAGGAAGAAATTTGGGCATGTACTTCTTGTAATGCATGTGTGCAGGAATGTCCTGTGAACATCGACCCGTTATCAATTATCATTGATTTGCGTCGCTACTTAGTGATGGAGGAATCAAA
>JBFHGY010000354.1:0-4282 GCA_041582905.1 Crocinitomicaceae bacterium
AGTGCAGCAAATATTTCTTGGACGGCTCCCGTGCAAGATAATGTGGCGTTTGTTCCTCCCGTTGGAACGAATACATATACCGTAACAGCTGATGTTTGTCAGGGACAATGCGTGAGCACAGATGATGTCGAAGTGTTAGTTCACCCGAATCCAGATGTCGCATTTTCAGTCGATGATCCACTTGGATGTATTGATCATGCGGTTACGTTTACCAACAGTTCTACGGAAGCAACAGGAGGAATTTCCTATTGGATGGTTGGAGACGGTTCCGAATTTCAAACTGATGGAAATACTTCACTGTGGTATACATACACTACGCCTGGTTTATATGATGTGACATTGGAAGTGGTGAGTTCGTTCGGGTGTAGCTCAATCCTTACATACACAGATTATATCGACGTTACGCCATTACCGATTGCGAACTTTACTTTCTCGCCTGATAACATGTCGATAGAAGACAATGAAATTTCGTTTTTGAATCAGTCGTTGAATGCGCATAGTTATCAATGGTATTTTGATCCTTTGGGATCTCAATCGAGTGAGGTTGACCCGCTGATTCATTTCCCTTATGAGCCAAATCAATCGCAGGAAGTTACCTTGTATGCAATCAGCTACGGAGGTTGTCAGGATACAATCACGAAGACGATATTGACCATCGACGATCCTTTGTTCTTCATTCCAAATACCTTCACTCCAGATGGAGATGAGTACAATAACACCTTCAAACCTGTAATTGCAGCAGGAATCGATTTGACAGATTACCACCTCACGATTTTTAACCGTTGGGGAGAAGTAATATTTGAATCGTACGATTACGAAATCGGATGGGACGGTGTCTACGACAACGTTATGGTAGAAGATGCTACTTATTTGTGGCGTTTGGAATTCGGGACGTCGCGAAACGATACACGCGTAATCGAAGTAGGTCATGTCAATATGATTCGATGATGAGGTAATGAGAGAATGAAAAGTGCTTTTGAGTGATCTGGGGTTTTCCTTTGTTTTCTGCCATTTTGTGATGTGTCGACATTTTTATTGACAACAATATTGATGATCGACTTGTTCATGAGAGGATAACTTTTTATCTTTTCAGAAATCTTATCACTATGAAAACTGCTAAAACGATGTTGGCAACTTTGCTTGCTATAGTTCCTTTATTTGGGTATTCCCAAAATTCAGATTACACGTACAATAAACAACCTACCTATGTTGATGCGCTGCGGCTGGATCAATTGATCAAAGAGAATGTCAGTGCCGATAGCTCGAAGAGCCTTCAGTTGAGAGAAGAATATTATTCCATTCTGAGTAGGTATAAAATTGATTCGACTTCGATTTCTGATCATCCTTTTCTGGGAGATTTGAAGTTTGTAGTGAATTCGGGTGGAGTAGATATACAAGCTTCAATCACGGACCCAACGAGACAACCAACAGCTGATGAAAGTGATGTCGTTCAAAGTGAATCTGTTCCCATGAACTGGGAAGCAGCTGCGATTAATGGAATTGCAAACTTTATGGCAGGCCGCTTCAAGCAAGAGGTTCTACACATGGGAATCGATCAAATGTTCAAGCGCATTTCTCGTCGAGATTCTACTTTGGTGTCAGAGCTGTTTCCTAAGACATTTGCGCATATTGTTGAATTAAGGGAACAAGGAAACGACGCGTATTACACGGCAGACCTTCTTTATTTACGCGAATTGGTGCATTTGGATATGGAGGCTCTGCCCACAACAATTACGAAGAATCTGGATAATATTTTTCCAGATCTCGATTTACAACCCGATCTGATCGACGGAATTACGCTCTCCGCTGGATTAGTGAAGTATGCTTCCATGGGAGTGCCTGTCGATCAATTGCTCAACTTTGTATCTGATACATCCTTGTATTCGTCTGATTCATCAGTCGTATCGCAGGTAATAAATATCACAGATTTGCTTTCTCAAGCGTACAAGGATAAATCCGGAACGGGAAGAACTTGGGTGAATCCAGTTGTTACTTTACCTCACACGGGGAACCCGAACAGCAAACGAATTTCGAAGTTGTTCTACGGCCTCCTTTATTCGCAATTATCCGAAATTGAAACCTTTAAGCTTGCCTTCGAGAAAGTGACGAAAAGTACTGACTTGGTGGAAGCGAATATCAAAATTTCTAAAATGATTCAGGACTTCTCGTTGGTAGTTGGGAAATTGGAAATGATCGGAAAGATTCTCAAAGAGAACGATTATGAGATCGAAAATCTACGTCAAGCGATGACAGTACTGGATGAGTTGGTAGATGTGGTAGACATGGCGTCGAACGGTTTGGACGAGATCAGCATTCAACTCACGAAAGTTGATTCAGCGATGCAGATCGCACATGAGTATATTTCGTTTACAGAAAGTCTTCTGGATCGAAATTATCGCTCTGCTATTCCGAAATTGGTGGCTATTTTGAGTCCGTATTCAAAAGACAATATTGAAATGTCGCGTGCATTGGGCTTCCTATCTGGATTGGGTGAAATCAACAACGATGAGGACATGGAAAAGTTACTTCAAGCCTACGCGTTGCCAATTGGAAGTGCCTCGATCAAACGCAGTAGCACCTTTAATTTGTCTGTAAATGGATACGTTGGAATTACTGGAGGAATTGAACGCGCGTTTGCCTTGGATAAGGCTAATAACCAAGACAAGGTGAATTATGGGTTGACAGCTCCAATTGGAATTTCCATGACCGTTGCGAAAGGTCACCTTACTTTTTTTGCCAGTATATTCGATCTTGGCTCTATCGTGAATCAACGTTTGAACAACGACACCACTTCCTATACCGATTTGCGTTTCGAACAGTTCTTCACTCCGGGACTTCAATTGTACTATAATATCAAGAATACACCACTCAGTGTTGGAGTTGGCGCTTCGTATATTCCAAATTTGCGTACCATTAAATACGAGAATGGCGGAACCACCATAGGAGAAAGTGGATTGAGTGTAATGAGGTTCAATGCTTCCGTGGTAGTTGATATTCCATTTTTCACCATTTGCAATCGTCCGATTTCTTCTGAAGTGGAAAAGAAGCACCAAAGTAAGAATCAGGACAAGCATGATCAACTCGTGAAGATGAAGAAGCGAGAATTGAAGGCCGCAAAGAAGGCGCGAAGAAAGAGTTAGATAAGTAATTATCTATCGCGTTTCAGTAATGGATTCCAAAATGATTTTCCCTGCTTCGCGAATTTCCTCTTCGGAAATCGTTAATGGTGGGGAAAGTCTAAAACTGTATGGGTGAGATAAGAACCAAAAACTGATTAATCCTTTTTCGAGGCATTTTTTTACCACTTTCTCAACGCGCTCAAACGATTCCATGTCGAAGGCGAACATCATTCCAATTCTCCGTACTTCTTTGATCTCTGGATCAACGGAAATGATGGATTCCAATAATTGTCCGAGACGTTCCACTTCGTTAAAGTCAATTTCGGAAGTCATGACATCTAAACAAGCATCAGATGCAGCGCACACAACTGGGTGTCCACCAAACGTAGTAATGTGTCCGAGCATTGGATTGTTGGTAAACGAGTACAGGTTTTCGTAAGAAGAAACGACCGCTCCAATAGGCATTCCTCCACCGAGGGCTTTCCCAAGCGTGAGTACGTCTGGAACCACATCAAACTGTTCAAATGCAAACATACTTCCGGCTCTACCGATTCCGCATTGAATTTCATCAAAAATGAGAAGGGCCCCAACTTCTGTACATCGTTTACGCAGTGCTTGAATAAATTCATGAGTGGGAACGCGAACTCCGGCATCGCCTTGAATGGTTTCGATGATCACACCTGCCGTTTTGTGGGTGATCTGTTCAAGGTCGGAGATGGAATTATGCGTCAAAAATCGGACATCGGGTAAAAGAGGTCGGAATTTTTCCTTTTTTGTTTCATTTCCAGAGACGCTCAATGAACCGTGTGTACTTCCGTGATACGATCCACGAAACGAAACCAACTCTGTTCTTCCAGTTACGCGTTTGGCTAATTTGAGTGCCGCTTCATTCGCTTCAGTTCCAGAATTTACTCCGTAGACACAATTGAGAGAGTCGGGGAGAAGCTTTGCCAGCTTTTTCGCCATGCTCAGCGGATAATCTTGCACGAATTCACCGTACACCATCACGTGTAAGTGACGATCAATTTGGGTTTTCAACGCATGAACAACTTTGGGGTGATTATGCCCGATATTGTTGACTGCAACTCCTGCAATCATGTCCATGTATCGTTTTCCGCTTTTATCGTAAATGTAAATCCCTTCGGCTCGATCTACCTCAATCA
>JBFHGY010000355.1:0-4272 GCA_041582905.1 Crocinitomicaceae bacterium
AAACGATTCTGTGTACGGGAAAGAGGTAATTGTTGCACTACATGAGTTCGCACAACTTGTTGATTGTGCCAAAAGTACTGCTGCATGCGCATCAATCAATCCATATCCCATTTCGTTGTTCCAGTTACCATTTGGACGTCCAGCTGTTGCTGAATACGTGTAACCTCCAATCTTCTGAGCTGTTTGTTCAATGATGTCGTTTACTTGTTGTCCTGTTAAACATGGATTCACGGAGATGATCAAACCTGCAAGTCCAGCAACGTGTGGTGTTGCCATTGACGTTCCGCTTTTGTATCCTGTTCCGTTACTGTTTACTGTTGAAAGAATAGAACTTCCTGGAGCTACAACGTCCAGTTCTGCTCCGATGTTAGAGAAGCTTGATCGCGCTCCTGCCGAAGTGATCGATCCTACAGCAAGAATTCCACCTGTGTAATTGGCAGGGTAACTTACTGGACTTCCAGAACCATTTCCAGCAGCAAAAACAATGATACATCCTAATCCACCACGACCATTTGCGAGTGCATTATCGATGGCGTCATCAATTACTTGATATTGAACACCGGAATGCCATGAGTTACTGATGACATCAACACCGTTGTTTACCGCCCAGTTGATTCCATCAGCACGCTTTTGGCGGCTGTTTGCTGTTCCTGCTAGTGAGTTACTGATCGAGAAAAGTGTACATTCTGGAGCGATTCCTACCACTTGTAAATTGTTGTCTCCAACCGCACCAATTGTTCCTGCACAGTGCGTACCATGATCTCCAAACATTTGACTCGGTGAAGAGTTTGATTCAGTATCATAGCTCAATGCAGATAGGTTAGGAGAGAGGTCGTTGTGTGTCAATTCAATTCCTTGATCGAGTACAGCAACGTTTGCTCCAGCTCCTTCAGTAATCGTCCATGCATCACATGCGTTCACATCAGCACTTGGATTTCCTGCATTTTGAAGTCCCCAAAGTGATCCAAAATCAGGATCGTTCGTACAATCGACATCTTCGAATGTCAATAAATCAGGAACTGCCGCTGCGAATTGCTCCGTTTCGAAAATACGGTTGGCAACTTCCAAGGAAGAATAAGCCGTAATTTCCGAACAACGCAAGGTATACCAAAGTGGCATGTATTCATCTTGTTCTACAATTTCCAATTTGTATTCTGTTGCTTTTCGTTGAAGCAGAGCTAAATCACCTGGAGATTTAAGCTTCACGTAGAGGTAATCAGACAGTCCGATGTCGGTTCCATCTTCTCCCCAGAAACTACGATACACTGTTCTAATGTTGGCAACTTGTTTCATTGCTTTCAATTGACGTTCGTATTCTTGATCTGAAGGAACAGATTGGAATTCAACACGTGTGTACATAAGGTCTGATGCCTTGTTTTGACTTCTGTCAGCTTCCATTGAAAATGGTTTCAGATTAAAATCTCTCAAGTTTTCTGTCTTGAAATCTTTAAAAGTTGAAACGTTCAAGGATTGTTTGTTTAGGGTCATTGGAATCTTGCTACCCTTGTAATAATAGTAGTAGTTGCTTTGCGCGAAAGATACCGATGTAAATAAGACGGCAAATGCAAGCATTGTGATTTGCCAGACTGATCTCAACGTATGAGTTGTTTTCATAAAACTTTGTTTTTAGTGGTTATTTTTTTGATTGGTTCTGAAAGAGTCAAAGCTTTCAATAAGCTATTCAAACTCTTCTGCGGCTTGAGCACTCAATAAAATCCGAGGCGTTCGATAACAAGCAGCGATGCGAATAGAGATATTCGTTCACTCATGATAGTGGTTATTTGGTTTCGAAGCCTACTCTGTTATTGTTTATGAGGAGTCCTGCATTTTCGGCTCGTATGAACTACAGTACACCCCAATACATTCTATGCAATATTTAGAACATATTCGTTTTGTCAAACATTTAAAGAATCAATTAAATTGATTCAAGTCAATAAGTAGAGTGGGAGTAAGGGATGTTGTAATTCAGTTGGTTAGGAATAACTGACACGAAAGTACAAAATAATAATTGGCTAGAAAAATAAAAAAATCGAGAAGCGCGAGAATGTCGTATTCAGTTCTCGTTTCTGTTTAAAAATCAATCGAGATTGTAGAAAATTTGATCGGAGGATGAATACTCGTTCGAGTTTAGCACTCTTTTCAGAGGGAAATAGGAAACAAAAAAAGACCTCTACAAAAGGCAGAGGTCTTTTAGTTTTCTAGTAGTAGAATATTTCCTTAGTTCATTGTTACCGTTCCAGCGTATTCTCCTGGTTCATTCGGAGCAGGATTCAAAATCACCACTTTCCAAACATATACTTGAGGCGTTTCGCTTCTACGTCCCAAACGAATGTCTGTTCCGTCCCATGGGAGTGATGCATCTGTTGTTTTGTACACTACCGCTCCATCACGGCTATCGATAATTGTCATTTCGAATTTCACATCGCGTTGTGTCAAAGCAAATGGAATGAACGTTGTATTTCTCGGGTTTGTACTTGTAGGAGTGAAGCTATTCACCGCCATTAAGTTGTAATCGTTCTCGATGTACACCGTTTTTTCTACAGTTGCAGCGCACTGACCGTTATTGACTGTTAACTCAATTGTTTGCTCTCCTTTTTCGTAGAAATGTAAATCGGTTTCAACACCAGTAGCCGATTGTCCATCTGCTTTCCAGATGTACGTTCCCTGTCCACTAATTCCTTCCACGTGCGTTGATGGAAGACCTTGCTCAAATTTATTGATTAAGTCTACTGTAAAATCAGCATCCGGAATTCGATTCACCTGGAAGTTTGAACCTGATTTCATCGCGCCATCTTTCTTGAAAGCCAAGGCGTAGTTTCCGACAACCTTTGGCTGGAAGATAGCTGCCTTTTTAGCTGGAATCGTTTTGATTACATTTCCAACGGCATCCAACAAATAGATTTCTGCTTCGTTTTTGTTCTCAATAGTCACCGACTCATTCAAACAGATGTCTGAGAGCACTGGTAAGGTTATTTTTTGCGCAACTGTTTGAGTATGTTCCTCAATCGGTTTTTGACTTCCTGTGTTCGAGGTGTTTGGATCGTTCGTTACTGGTTCAGGTACACCTCCGATAATAATATGTGGTGTTGTTCCAGTTGTATTCGACTGCGTTCCATTGTTGGTATTGACTTCAGAATTACCTTGGATAACCGTTCTATTCGTAGATGAACTGTTCTCCACTGCGTTCGCTGTATTTGTTGCAGGTGAAGAAGGAGTATTTTCTAGGTTTTCAGTTGACTTATTCGCAGAATTGCTTGTTTTCTCAACAGGAGATTCTGTCTTAGTCGTTTTGGATGCAATCGGTTGATTAGAAGGTACGGGAGCCTCTCCACTTGTGAAGAAGAAATACGTAGCAATCGCGGCCGCTCCAATACCAGCAGCGCCGAGATAATATTTTAAATTAGATTTCGGAGTAGCAACAGGTTGCACGGCGTCCAATTTGGCGCTCATTGCTTTCCATGCACCAGCATTGTAGGGCATTTCATGTCCCTTCAAACTTTGCTTAAATAACTCCTCAATAGGCTCTTTCATATCATTCAATGTTCATGAACTTTTCTTTTAAGACCTTTTGCAAATTCAACTTTGCTTTCGATAGATTGGATTTTGAGGTTCCTTCGCTGATTCCCAAAATTTCCGCAATTTCCTTGTGTGTATAGTCTTCCAATACATACAGGTTAAAAACGGCTTTGTAGGCAGGAGACAATTGGTTAATTGCTTCCATAGCGATTTCTGCTTTTAATCCGAGCGTTTCTAATTCTTCGTCGATAACAACAGGGTCTTCTGCACCCATCTTGAAATCTTCGTCGTTATCTGTTAACAGCGGATCTTTCTTTGATTTTCGAATACTATCAATAGCCGTATTGGCCATGATTCTACGCATCCATCCTTCAAAAGAACCCTTGTAATTAAACGCTTTTAACTTATCAAAGATCTTAATGAAACCTTCCTGGAGAACTTCTTCAGCTGAGTCTCTGTCATTCGCGTAACGCAGACAAACACTGAGCATTTTACCATAATAAAGCTGGAACAACTCTTCTTGAGAGCGTCGGTTGTTTTCTAAACATCCGCTTATAATCCGCTTTAATTGCTCTTTATTCTCCACTCTTGTTTCGTTAGTTAGACGCGATTTCGATTAACGCGTTGCCTTTGATTTTTATTTTTTTTGACTAAGCTCAAACGTACAATTATTTTCGAATATCGTGTTGAAAAGATGAAAGATCGAATGGATAATATCAACAGTTTGAGGTGGGGTATAGTTGAGTTCAGTCGTTC
>JBFHGY010000356.1:0-4272 GCA_041582905.1 Crocinitomicaceae bacterium
AAAAAACACCAACATGTAGAAAAAAAAGCACTAAATGGACATTGAGCGAAGCCGAAATGGCCCTCTTCATCACTCCTCCACTTTCAGTGTCTTCACTTTGAATTCGAAAATGATTCCAATGGACGGTTGCAAAATTCCCGATGTATTATCAATCAACTTCGTTTGATAACGTGAAGGGTCATTTGGATCAGTAACAGGATTCCCATTTTCGTCTTTCACCACCAATAAAATG
Organism: Crocinitomicaceae bacterium; assembly: GCA_041582905.1. GTDB lineage: Bacteria > Bacteroidota > Bacteroidia > Flavobacteriales_D > Crocinitomicaceae > UBA4466. Next base: position 233 of record JBFHGY010000356.1, read on the forward strand.
GGCGCAAGCGTCGTCTGGTACGCATAGGCATTCTGAATATCCAGATAGAACTGCAAAGACATCTTTTTCAAGTCGAAACGCTTGTCTACACGGATGTTCAATTGGTGATAATCCGTTCCTCTCTCCTGATTCAAGCGATCGTAATTCGGCAAACCTTGACCATTCACATCCCACACTTGTTTAATAGACGAGGTAGCTACATCAATTGGGGTGTAAGGCGCACCACCCGAATACAACCATCTAAATCCAACTTCCCACCCTTTCTTGAAACGTTTTCCTGCCGTCAAAGAAACGATGTTCTTACTGTCCCATGACGACGGAGCATACGTCCCGTCTTTTGTCAAAAACTCTGAATTCACAAACGTATATGCCAAAATTCCGTAGAAACCTTTGATCAACTTCTGCTGATACAAAAATTCCAAACCGTAAGCTCTTCCCTCCGATGTTGAAGTCACTTCTTCATTTCCGATAACACCGAAATCTGACCCAACATTTGCTAAAGAGATCGAATCATTCACTGAGAATGGGTAATTGCTGTAGTTCTTCCAGAATCCTTCTAACGCAAATTTCGCTTTGAACTCCGTCAAGAAAGAGGCTCCAGCCACAAAATGATCCGCTCGGATGTATTTTAAATCATTTTCCTTGTTCACAAGACTCCCCGTTTGATCTCTAAATCCTAACACCGTGTAGGACGGAAGTTGATGGAATCGAGCTACGTTCGCACTAATTGACCATTGAGAATTCAAGCGGTAACTCAACGAAAGCATCGGAGACAACTGATTCAAGGGATTGGCTAAACTCGCCGAATAATTCGAAACATCCGTTCGCAGACCTGCACTTACATCCAATCGTTGTTCGAAATACGATTTACTCAATTGTGCAAAAGCTGAACCTTTACTTAAGAACAAATCTGATGTGAAATCCACTTCAACAGGCACTCCATTCACAACAATCTTTCTGTACGTTGACGTAAAATAGCGTGCGTACTCATATCCCAATCCTGCCGTTAGGCGATATCCATTCTTAATCAAGGTATTTTCAAAACGTAATTTATTCTCCGCTTCGAAAGAGCTGTAATCCAACAAGCGATTCGCGTCGGATTCCACATTATTAAAGAATTTCTGAGAAATATTCTTCAACATATTTCGACTCAACACAACACGCTGAAAACCATTTTTACCGTAATGCAAATAATTCACTCCAATTGTGTAATTCCATTGATCTTGAGTAGGAATGTTTCCTAAATAAAACTCATTTAATTCGCGCTGCTCCGGATCAGTAACGCCGTCATTTACTTTCTCGTTCAGAACAAAATCATCCAAAGCTCCCAAACCAATTACGGTAATCTTGTTCTTCTTGTTGATTTCATAATTCACCTTGAACTGAGAGTCGTTGTATGTCGGTAAAAATGGGAGTTTGAGTGCTGCGAACAACAGTTGAAGATACGATCGACGGACCGAAAAAATGAAATCTGCTTTTTTCCCTATTGGCCCATCCAAGGTTAGAGCCAAATCACTTGAACCTACTGCAATATTCGCCAATAAAGCATCCTTATTTCCATCTTTCTGCTTGAAAGAAATGACGGAACTTAACCCATTCGCATAATTGGCTGGAAACGCCCCTGAGTAGAAATCAACCTCGCGAATAAAATTGATATTCAACAATCCAACAGGCCCTCCACTACTTCCTTGTGTCGCAAAGTGATTGATATTCGGCACTTCAATACCATCCAAGTAGAATTTGTTCTCACTCGGAGCTCCACCCCGAATAATAATATCATTTCGAAACGATGCCGGAGAAGCCACACCTGGCAGTGCTTGAAGTACTCTACTCGCATCGCGATTTGCTCCTGGTAAGCGCTCAATCTCAGTAGAATTAAGCGTTTTGAGTGAAACCGGAGATTCTTTACTCTGTTCAAAAGGCTTCGCGACAACCGTGACATTGTCTTCTAGCTGAACAGAAATGGGCGTCATCCCAAAGTTAAGCTCTACTGAACGCGCGTTGGTCACGGTAATATCATTTATGACAAGCGCCTCAAACCCATCAACAGTCGTCTCAAACGAATAAACACCAGGCTGAAGATTTTCGATGATAAATTCTCCTAAGTCATCCGTAAATGCACCATTTTGGAATCCAACTACACGTATTTTAGCAAACTCAATCGGTTCGTTATTAGCCGTATTAAATACCCGGCCTTTCACTGTTCCAGTTTGACTAAAACCAAAAGCTGTGAATATCAACAATAAAAGAAGTAAAGATGTTCTCATACTGCAAAAGTAGAGAATTCTGTTTAACAACTAACACTTACAGTTAAACATTTTATTCAATAAAAAGAAACCCCGAGAGCAAAACAGCCCTCGGGGAATAGTATTTCTACGTTTAATGACTTAATTACAGCCGTCTTATCGTATTAAACTTTTCCTAGCATTCCCTTTTTCAAGGTAGAATCCGCTGGTTTTGTCCCCAACCAGATAGAAAACAAGGCCTTTTTAAAGTCTAAACCACTCACTGTTCCAAGTGCTTTTCCATTTTTGATAGCTGTTGTTCCTTTTCCAGGTGTGTACTCAAGGTGAATTTTATCACCATCCTTAAACTCACCTTTAAAGAATCCCATGAACTTACTAATTTCAGCTTCCGTTGCTTTTCCATGACTTGCTTTACCGAAACCATCTTTCACTGTCTCAACAAATTTCTCACGTGTTACCTTGTTCGAAACCAACTCCAAGTGGATTCCCATTTCAGCATCATCATTGATGATTTTGTTCGCATCCATAGAAGGTCTGCGCAAATACATCGCTGCTACATATAAGTCGAATGTATATTTTTCACGCAGTCCAGAACCGTTATATAGTAAGGTCTTTCCATTAATGGTCGTTTTCGCTGGAAATGTCACTCCTGCAGTTGTACGTTTTTGTGCGTATGCCGATCCAAATGAGAAACCGATAAAACAGATAAACAGCAATCCTAAGTTCTTCATATTATTATATTTTTATTTTTGTTAACACAAAGTACTAAGAAATAATCATACCAACTATGAAATTTAAGCTATTTTCAATCTTCGCATTAGCAATTGCCTTTACCTCATGTTCCGATCCAGATGCATGGGACGATGAGAAAAAACAAATCGTTAAAGACAAATGTGATTCGGAGGTCTTCGATTGCGACTGCTTTCTAGAAACAACAATGAAAGAATTCCCAAAAGCACAAGACTACAACAAAACTCTTGAGAACGAATCTGCAAATGAAGAGAAAGTGGATGCCTACTGGGAAAAGCTTTACGAAAATTGCATGCCTGAGTAATTCGCTAAGCGAACTTCAAAAAATTATGTAGAATATCCTTTCCATTCGGAGTCATAATTGACTCCGGGTGGAATTGTACACCATAGAATTTACGTTCTTGGTTTTCAATGGCCATTACTACCCCCGACTCTGAACGAGCCGTTACCGCAAACTCTCCATTCTCCTCCACAGCCCAACTGTGATACAATCCAACCTCCATTACCGAAGGTAAATCTTTAAACAGAAGCGACGCTTCGCACCGAATCTTTTCAGCCACTCCGTGCTTCACCTCTTTTTGATTATACAGAGAACTTCCACAGTATTCTGCAATTGCCTGCATGCCTAAACAAACTCCAAGCACAGGAATCTTAGAATCGACCTGACGAATGAGATCCATCATCCCTCCTGCTTCATTCGGCAAACCAGGACCAGGAGAAAGCACAATTTTATCGTATATATCAATTGTGGAAATTGATTCGTTATTCCTTTTAACATCCACCAACATTCCTAAGCCAGTTAGGTAGTGTTCAAGGTTGTACGTGAAGGAATCGAAATTGTCTAAAAGTAGTATTCGTTGCAAGAACTATATATTTAGTAAACTTGTACAAAATTACACAGTTGAAAAAGGTTATACAAATTCCTGGCGCTCCTGCTCCAATTGGTCCATACAGTCAAGCTGTTATGGTGAATGATACGCTCTATGTTTCTGGGCAAATTCCAATTAACCCACAAAGTGGTGAGATGGTCGACGAGTCCATAGA
>JBFHGY010000357.1:0-4268 GCA_041582905.1 Crocinitomicaceae bacterium
CCTTCACCTCTTCCTGATAGCCATCTTGTAACGTAAAATGAATCGAAGGCTCATTTTGAAAAAGTTCTTTTGCCTGAATCACATGTTCCTGGAAAGCATTCAGAATGCTATTTTCAGTGATATGAAATGGAATTAGTCCCTTGGGGCGCTGCAATAAATTCATCTCTGCCGGACTTAAAACAAGCTCTGCAATTTCTTGCTCACTCATTTCTTCTAGGCGCTTTTTTTGAGATTCATCTAGCGAATGGTATATAGCCAATGATCGAAACACCTCAAAAAACTTTCGAGAACCTTCTGTATGCATCGAAGATTCCATAAAACGGTATAATTCATCGAACATTCGCGAACCTGATCCAGAAGCAGGAATGAAAAAAGCATATTTCTTTTGATCGGAAAACGCACTAGAAGCAAATGTCGATTGTTGGGCATCATCGAACCGTAAGATTCCGTTTTCCAGAGAACAAGCCTCTATGAGATTCATCGTCGGATTTCGGTCGAAAACCTGAGCTTTCTGTTTCAAACTACTGGTTGTTTCAACCATACCTGTTTATTGTAAAAGTTTCTTTAATTTTCGGGTCAATGTTTTTGCCGCTCGAATATATAAAATATCGTTGGATTGCTAAAGGGCGACATGGGATTCATTCCCCGTTTGTTTATGACCTGGTGGACAAATGTTTGCGAATTCGGCTCAAAACATCGCATAGAAACGAACTAGCCACCCATTTCCAAAAGCTAGCTCGAGATCAACGAGAAATAGAGATTCAAGACTTCGGTGCGGGATCAAAAAAGCTGGGAAACAAGCGCAAAATTTCTGAAATCTTTAAGATGAGTTCATCTAGAGGTAAATATGGTGAATTGCTCTACCGTATAAGTCAGTACTACCAGCCAAAAACGATTCTCGAACTCGGTACTTCATTGGGCATCGGATCCTCGTATATGCATCTCGGGAATGAACATGCACGCATCACTACAGTTGAAGCCTGCGAGAACACACGTTTGACTGCACTCGAAACGCTAAAAGAGAAAGAAACAGTCGAGAGTGTGCATGCTACCTTTTCCGATTTTATTTCAACGCTTCCGAAAGAACAAGAATTCGATCTGATTTTTATTGATGGACATCACGACGGAACAGCTTTACTCACCTACCTCGATCAACTCCAAGCGCATGCCCACGACGAGACACTCTTCATCCTCGACGATATTCGTTGGAGCGATTCAATGCTTGATGCATGGAATCATGTGGTATCGGATTCAACATTTCACCTAAGTCTGGATCTCTTCCGAGTGGGAATTGTCGCTCGCAGACATCACCAGCAAAAAGAACATTTCGTTATTCGGTATTAAATCAAAACCGTTTCGCTACCGTTAATACTGCTTAATCGATTTTAACGTTTCGAATGCCTCCACGTAAGACGTCAATCGAGAAATAAGTGCCAACAACTCCTCTGATTTAGCATCAGGAAACAGTTCCGCAATTTGATCACGTGAAGAACGAATCGCCTTTTCCGCTTTATCACGATCTCCTGCCTCAAACGCTTCCGCCATTACCTTTAGCGATTGATTGGCGATGGCCACCGCAAGTACCTTTTTGTGTTCTTTATCGATAGTCATGTCGAGTTCTCCGGTTGCATCGGTCCACTCAGGATGAATCTTCTTCTCCATTCTGACTTCCTTTTTCGTCTGAGGATCGGTATAAACGAGAGACACCACTACTTTCTCCTTCACGATTTCCTTCGTTGGATGAATTAAATCAAACTTGATTAACGCCATTTTGTTTAACCCCGGAAAGAGGTGCGGAATCTCACAAGTCATTTTCCCAGAAGTCACTTTCTCCTGCGAATAACCGAACAACTGTCGATACACAATTTGATCATTGTAGCGCACTTCCAATGTTGCATCCTCTGCCATTGGATATAAGATCGATTGCAGTTCGTGCGTAAACGCCGCTCGGATATTCCCGCCAGTTCCAGCTAAATGCATCATCCCTCCTCCAGCAGAAGCTAATTGAGATAATAATTCCTGATTGTATCCCGTTCCAACCCCGACCGTAGACAATTCTATTCCCGATTTGATATGAGATTTTGCCATTGAAATTACTTCAAGGGGAGCGCGTGACCCGTAACCATCTGTTAATAAAATCAAGCGATCCACATTTCCTTTCCCTGCATTTTTCTTCACCTCCGAAAATCCTAAATCCAACCCATCGTAAATGACTGTTCCTCCCCCCGCTTGAATCGCGTATATGATATCCACCACCTTTTTCTTGTCTCCGACTTTTTCAGCAGGAACAGCTACCTTGGACTGACTATCAAACACCACTACTGAAACGATATCGGTTTCATCTAACTGCTGAACAAACTGGATGAGCGAGCGTTTTAATTCTTCGATACGATCCTCTCCCATCATGGAGCCACTTTTGTCGACAACAAAACACACATTCAACGGATCACTTGTTTTTCGCGCAACATCCGATTTCACTTTTAGACCGATTTCCAATAACGCTTCCTTCGATTTTTCGTTGAATTTATTGCCCCAATTCAGCTGAAAATCAATATCTCCCACTTCTGGTTCTGGATACTGAAGATCAACGAAATTATCCATATCGTACGCTACCAAATCTTTCACCTTCGGAATGAAACTTTCGATGTTTTGTAAGCGCGGATCGGGCGTGTACAACACATTAATACTTTTATGTGCTATTCCTTGAACGTGTGACAGATCTATTTGCTCCGCTTCCTTCTGGTAGGTAAAATCCACGAAATATTGTTGTCGAATGGGAAGCATAAACGTCGCCTCTCCGCTTTGATCCGTTTTCGCTTTGTACACCGTATTCGACTTTAGCATTCGCACATACACATCTTCTTCGATTCCATTTGAAGGTCCACCGCTCACTTTCAGTTTCACCTTTGCATGAGAGGAACTTGGCTGCTGATTGGAAGAAGTTGTTTGTAGAATGAACTTATCTGTCTTTTTTTCTTGGAATGTTCTAGGCTGATAAAGAACTGTGAGTGTTGATGTCATCGGTAACTTGCTCAACGCTACTCTCCTGATAGATTCTACGCCATCGATGTCAATATCGTATTCGGTATCAATCGGAATCATAAATGACGCCGCTCCCCGAGCATTCGATCTCGATGTATATTTGATTCCACGTTCAAAATCGACCAATGCAATCTCCTTCCCTGCATAGGTTTTTCGTTTTTGATCTTGTAGGACAATTGTCAAGATACTTTCTTTCGATGTTGGCTCCGACATTGGGCTGATCCGTTCCTGATTCACCAGTTTGAAATCAATAGTTCTTCTATCTGGAACTGATTTATTCTGCAAAGCATAACTCAAAGGGTCGTACGTAAACGTATTATTTCCAACTCCACCTCTTGTTGCATCAATACGAATACAATTACGCATATCACCAATCGACCCCAGCCAGTTTCCATAGGTAAAAGTATGTGTCAATTTTCCCTGGTTATTTGTTTTAAGTGGTAAGTGCTCATACGTCGACGTCTCGATAAAGACAACATCTCTGTTCGCATCCGCCGCGCCTTTGGTTGTTTTGACGGTTAGTGAATATTCGTACGAAGTATTCTGCGCAATTGATGAATAGGCACACGAAAGAAAAAGAATGAAAAGGGTTAGTAGTTTTTGCATGTTCTTGATTTTGACTGATGTTTACATAAGTCTAATTTAGACAAATCGTTACGGTTATTTTTTCTATTTTCGCCGCGAAAACTTAACCCACACTACGTGCGCACTATCATCTACTTACTGATCGTACAGATCAATCTCTTTTCTTTCTCACAAACCTTACCCACACAACGGAGCGTTGATTGGAAATTAGCTGGATTGAGAGACACTTCAACTGCTGGTTTTATCACGATCGACATGCAGACTTTAGGCGTCATCAATGACGGACTTACTCCCAACGATGCACTCATGGATAGCCTATTAAACCTGTATGGAGATCAAGGAACGATTTTGTCCTTTCCTGCTGGCGATTTTCTGTTTCAGGAAACCATTGAACTCCCCAACAATGCGATTATTCGGGGAGATGGAGCAGAATCGACAACTTTTCACTTTGATCTCGGCGGATCTAGTCATTCATTCCATATTGAAGGAGAAAACGATAATACCTCGACAAGTTCGGTTATCGGCAACGCATGGAAAGACAATGATTTTATTTTGGTGGATGATCCTTCCCTATTCTCTTCTGGTGACTGGATTCGGATTCTCCTGAATGATAGCAGCTTGGTTACTTCATCATGGGCTCA
>JBFHGY010000358.1:0-4258 GCA_041582905.1 Crocinitomicaceae bacterium
CCGCATCCAGCGTCCAAAATTTTGCTTTTTGGGTGAATTCTTTCCTTCAATAATTGGTCGATGAGGTACACGTCCATTCCCTGTAATGCGTTCACTTCTTTCATGTCTCAAAGAAAGAAAATAGAATTGATTTCAAGTTCATTGTGTGGGATTTGTTTATCTTGTTTGGCAATTCGAAACATAGACTCAATGAACGCAACCCAATTCCTACTCAACTTTGCGGACAAAATAGAACAGAAGGAGATTGTTAATCAATCTACAGCGATTAAAATTCGCAGTTACATTCGCAAATTGGAGGATTCAACACCGATCGAATTATTCCTGATTATCTCGGGAATTATGGGAGCTTTGTTTTGCGCAGCGGGAATCTTTTCCATCATTGGTCATAACTGGGACGAGTATTCCAAAACAGTACGTGGCGTTCTGAGTATTCTTCCGGCAGTTATCGCATTGTATTTCTACTATCGCGCTATTTTTCATCATCCAAAGTCGCGTCCTTGGATAGAAGCAAGCTCTGTCTTTTTAATGCTGATGATTGGAGCATCAATTGCCTTGGTCAGTCAAACCTATCAGCTCGATGGCGATTTCAAGCAATTTATCAAAGTATGGGCAGTTCTTACAATTCCGCTCTTTTATTTTGCCCGGGCTTCAGGCATCACAATTTTGTATTTGGGATTGATTTCTGCACTTGTCGTGGATGTTTCTTTTGGTTGGTTCGGAATTCCAAATATCGGTGAGGATGAAAATAGCATGTGGTATTGGTACTTGCTGTTAGGATTTCTTCCGCATTACTACATCTCACTCAAGAAGAAAAACCGTTCGCAGAGCGTTCGTGTGATCTATATGTCCTACGTCGTTTACCTTTCCCTGCTTTTAGCGATGTTGGTAACCGTGAAGGGTAATTATTTCTTGTGGATCGCTACGACAAGTGCAGCCTTTTATCTCCTTGGAAAACGTTTTATGGGAGAAAACACTTCCATTTTTGGTCGACCTTTTCAGTTGTTTGGTCAATTGTGGATCGCTACGCTGCTCATTTCATTATCGAATAAAGATTGGATGAATTTCATTTTTCGGAATGATTCCTTTATCCAGATGTTTAAACCCGAAGGTCCCAATTCGTTGTACCGTGAGTTGGACTCCGAACTGAACACCGAAAGGATATTTTACTTCGTAATCGTACAGCTTCTGATGGTAGGATTGTACATCGTATACTTCCTCTTAAAGAAACATTTCAAAGATGTCAGTAAGCTTGTTTTGTTTACGCCTTTGTTCTTATTCGTAATGATGATTCTCCATGAGTTCTTGCTGCCCGAATGGATGGTAGTTTTCTTGGTGAATGCGTATATCATCCTGTTAGGACTCAATGCCTTTATTGTCGGAAGCGAGAATCGAAACGTACCGCAGATGATTTACGGATTTCTGTTGATCTCGATTTTGTTGTGGCTTCGATACTTTGATACAGATTGGAATTTCCTCGTGAAAGGAGGAGTGTTCATTGGTGTTGGTGCTATCTTCTTCTTGATCAACCTCACCCAAAAAGGTAAACTCGAGCGAATCCATCGAAATAAAACCAGAAGAGATGACAATTAAAAAAGGATTTTTCTTTGCGTTTGCGGCTATTATCATTTTGATTCCAGTCTATGTTGCAATGAGTTCGCAGAACGTTTTGGATAACGGAAAGCTGTACAAATTCAAGCCAATGGCGTACGATCCGCTCGATCCATTTCGAGGAAAATTCCTTCGAGTGAATTATGAAACAGACTTCGTACTGACCAAGTTTGATTTCGATGAAGGGGAAACAGCATACGTTTCAATTGGAGTGGATAAAGAAGGTTTTGCGTTTTTCAAGGAGGCGCATAAATCACCACCTGCAACGGAAGATTATTTGACTACAAAAATTCGCCGATCGCGTTTAGCCAGATCTCTAGAAGATCAAATTGCAGCGATGGAAGAAGGAGGGTTTGACCCGAGTAAAATGGATACGCGTGGTGAAGTGAGTATTGATATTCCAAACAATATGAATAAGTACTTCATCAATGAGGATGATGCACTGAAAGCGGAAAAAGTTTTTGTCACGGAACGCGAACATATTTACATCGGAGTGAGAATATTGGGTGGAGAAGCACGTTTGGAAGATATCTATGTGCACGATCAACCCATTAAAGAATACCTTCACAAGTAATGAATCATGTCGAAAATCATTAAGAATCTCCTGTTTGTCGCCGCTTTGGTAATTATCGGTGGATTCATTTACCTGAAACTTTCTGCAGCCAGCGAAGGCGATCCTGCACCTGAGATCAATGCAGTACTGGCGGATGGAACGCCTTTTAAACTAAGTGATCTACAAGGAGACTATGTTTTATTGGATTTCTGGGGATCGTGGTGCGGACCGTGTAGAGCAAAATCTCCACATTTAATCGCATTGCATCAGAAATACAAATCGAAGTTAAAGGTCGTGAGCGTTGCCCTTGAGAAAGATGGCAAAGCGGCGGAAATTGCAGCGAAACGAGATGGCTTTACATGGAAGTACCGCATCGTGGAAGAATCAAGCTTTGTTATGATGTCGCCCACAGCACAAGATTACGGTGTAACAGAAATCCCAACGATGTTTTTGATTTCTCCTGACGGCGTTTTGTTGGGAGAAAAGAGTATTGAAGAGGTGGAGGAGATTTTAAATAAAGTAGAAGTATGAAAATCAACTTTATTCTTGTTGCTCTGACTGTTTTGTTTGTAGGTACCGTTTTTTCTCAAGAAGAAATAACTCCTGTATCGAGCGAAGAAATGCAGGAAATGATTGATAGTCTTGAGAAGTTATTGACTAAAGATGTTTATTATTTCCCAGATGTAGAGGCACAGTTTCCTGGTGGAGCTGAATCGATGAGAAATTACTTGCGGGAGAATAGTGTTTACCCGAAGGAAGCACTCGAAAACTGGGAGAGCGGTCGTGTTTACGTCGCATTTATTGTAGAAGTGGATGGTTCGATTACAAACGTTGGTGTGATGCGAGGTGGGGTAACTAAAACCCTAAATGATGCGGCTATGGAACTAGTTCGTGGAATGCCTAATTGGATTCCTGCTGAAGTAAAAGGGGAGCCTGTTCGAGCACATTGTCGTTTGCCTGTTACGTTTACAATGCAAGGTGGTCAACATGAAGAGAAAGGAACGGATTAGAAGGTGAAAAGGAATGAGAAATCCTACTAGAAGAAATAGAAATATTGGTACTTCTAAACAAGGTCATGGGAAAAGTAATCAATTAGTCGTTCCGTTTCCGATTCACGAAATGAAGTCATTTTTTGAAAGACTCGGAGACTACCAAATAGTAAGGAGAACAATAAATGGTCGTACCTTCCGATTTGTGGTAGAATCCACTCGGAAAAGTTCTTTTCATGCTTGCACAGTAGAGGATTTGGAGTATATGTTGCAGTTTATTCCTAAAGAAGACTTTGGGGAGTTGGATCTAATTATTCTTCGACAGCCGAAAAGAAACGAAGAAATACTAAAACCGGCTTGGGGGAGACTCATTTATCTATATGAGTTTGAAGAAGATTACCAGCCAGCAATTATTCTTGAGTCCGTGGATGCTGTGAGGAAAATGAAATGGTCAAAAAAACTCAGTGTTGAAGATCAGAATGAGTTCAAACGGCTCCAAGAAGATGGCCACCCTTTCATCGATAAGAATAAGTTCTTCGAAGCGTTTATGACTGTGGATTTTTCTAGAAATACACAGCTGTATCGAACGCTACTTCACGAGATCGGTCATTATGTTCATTATTTGGAACAAGTAATTCGTCCTCTTGAAAGTCTTAAAAATGAATTGGACCTACTCGATGCAAAAATTGGAGATGATGATACCTCTGAAACAAATCCACTTTTTAACCAATGGGATGCACTTGATAATGAATATTACTATCGTAAACGAGACTTAGAGGAATTATATTTTTCTATTCCGAAAAATGAAAAAGAAGTATTTGCTCACAGATATGCTGACCAATTAAAAAACACGCTTCGCGAAGATGGTAGAATTCCTTTTGATAGGGTATTAACTCCGAGTTTTATTCATCAAAACAACCTGGTTATGTCTGATTTTAGTGATGATTTCTGATCCGTTTCGACGTTTTCGTATCTTTAGTTACATTGCGCAATTCAGATTTATAGTATCTTATTAGCAATAAACAATCCCCATGAATACCACCATCAGCATTATCGGTTTTGGCAACATTGGAAAGATGATTTGCGGACTTCTCCTAAACGAGAAAGA
>JBFHGY010000359.1:0-4257 GCA_041582905.1 Crocinitomicaceae bacterium
AGGCGTTCCAGAATTATTCAAACTTGTGATAAAACCATAGGATAAAATCAGCGCGATAACTCCGTAAAAACCAATTGACACGTAGTTTTCCCTTTTATATTCAATAAATCCTAAATAGATAATGACTCCAATAAGAACGCCCTGAATAATCAACGCTTTTGTACTCCCTTTCCCCGAGTACGCATTGGCGAACTTTCCCAGCAACCCTTCTCTTGTGAGAATTATCCTATCTGGTAGAACATAACAGAATCCTGTCTTTGTCTTAAATTTATTATCCATCTAATCACCTAAAGAAACGGCTTTTCGCGCAATTCATCCTCTTCTCTTCCAGAATTCACTCTTCCACCTTCGTTCACCTCCATAGAAAACACGTCGATGGTGAACGTATTGGTTCCAAATTTGATCAACTTGTTGCGTGTACAATCGCGCGACCTCATCAGTAAATCCATATTCTGTAATTAAATGTTTCAACTGCATCGCACTCGCCATCGCATTAAACATTCCTTGTGACGATAATGGATCAAAGCTGAGTGCTGCATCTCCAATTGCAGCCCATTTTCTTCCTGCCGATTGCTCCAATCGTGTTGAGTTCGCTGAAGTAATTCCTTGATATTCAACTGACTCTTTTTCCGTCAGTAAATCCATCATTTGCTGGTTGTCTTGAGCAAACTTCAACACTGAATCAACCGATTTTAATTCGCTTTTTTCGATTAAATCGGAATCTGTGTGGAAGGCGACCACTCGTTTTCCGCTTGGAACGACCGAGCTATACCACCAGCCGTTTGAGCTTGAGGAAATGGTACTCATCGTGTTTTCCTTCACATTCGGTAGTGTTACCCAACAAGCGATCAACTTATCTAATACGTTGCGTTTGATTCCAATACTTCGCGCAAAATGTGACTGCCGTCCACTCGCATCAATTACATAGTTTGCAGAAACACTTGATTCTTTATCACTCGATTTCATTTTGATGGTCCACAATTGTTCCTGCTCATCATAATCACTCGTGAGCAAGCTTGTTCCCCACACACATTCAACACCACGGTCTCGCGCTTTGTCTCGAAGAAACTGTTCAAAGGCTTTACGATCCAAACTTTTTACCCATCCATCAGGATTATTCATGTGATCAACAATATGAACACGGTCGTTTCCCCAGTAGGATTGCATCCCCATATTTTGCTTAAAGATGGGGGGCTTCTGACTTTCCAGTTCGGATAATAAACCGAGTTCGCTCAGAATACGGTTCGCAGCAGGCGCCAGCGATTCTCCAATTCGTTCCTTCGGCTCTAACAGCTTGTCAATAAGGGTCACGCGATGGGAATCCACCAAAGAGATGGCGGCAATGCAACCTGCAATGCCACCACCTACAATCAGTATATCTGTTTTATGTTGAGACAAACGCGTCTATTTCGGGATAAAACGTTGGAAGCGTACCATACGCTCAGGAACTCCGACCTCGTTTCGAGGTTGACGTGCGTGTGGAACAGTCGCCACCTTCGTCGACTTGTGCACTTCAGATGATAATAAGTTCACCAGTTTTGCTACTTCTCCTGTCACCTCATCATCTTTTACGAGCTCGTGTTTCACCATTTCCAGCAACTGATCTCGCGTTCCTTCCATGTTTTCCTGTTCATTCAGTAAGCCCTCGTCGGACAAACGCTCTAATGAGAATTTCACCAAATCTTTTTCCTTCTTATCCAGACCTTTATGTTCCAAAATTGTTCGTAAACGTTCTTCTGTTTGACGCAAAAGAACCGCATTTTGTTCGTCTGTAGGTGGCACTCCGATTTGCATTTCCCGTGGGAAAAGTGGATTATCAGGTACACCTGGTCTATGCTGAACGATCGCTAATTTATCGAAATACTTGATCATGGAATTGATCTGGTTCGTTTGTGTAGGCGCCATTCCATCCAAAGGAAGGTCATCCAGCCAGAAATAGCGATAGGCAAAGGCTTCTCGACGTGTTTCCTCGTCCAGATTTGGATCGATTGTTTCTTTGTAACGTTCCTCACTAAGGATGTTGTTCGGCACACGTGCTGGCCAAAACGTAGGTAAGTACGGATCATACGCGGTTGTATATCCATCTCTACAACTTGCCGTGTCTGTTTGCCATGGAACCGCCATCCAGCGTGTAATTCCTCCAGGAACTTGCCCTCCAAGCAGCGGTCCAGCAGGCATTGTCAATACATCCCCATTCATGGTAGAGCCGTAGTAATTGTAATCTGTTTTTGGCTTTTTCGGTGCATGTTTTAAACGGAATGGTTCCGAATACATCCCCGACGTACGCATCGGCCAGGTCATTTCACAGCCTGGGTGGAAGGCGTCCGCCAAACAGAAATCCATCGCTGCTTTCGTGAGCATATCCGGCTGTTCGGAAATCGGATAATCATCAATTGTTTTGACAGGCTCACCGTGCGGACACCCCGTCATATCCACAAAATCCGCGTCGAAATCACCTTCGACCCATTGATCTAAGAAGGATAATTGCAAATTAGACAAGGTCGAATGTTGACGTGGAGATCCCTGCGAAGGAATGGCTACCGCGTCTCCATAGAGCCAAGGCCACAATTGAGGAGCCGTTGCTCCAGGTTCATCAAATCGGCGGAAATTATTGGAAATGGTACGACGCATCGCCAGGTTAGCCGAGGACGGATCGTTCAGTTTCTTAACCCACTCCACACTGGTGTAATTAAACTGTCCACCCCAGCCAAAAGCCGCGGCGAAACCAGCGTTTACCCATTGTAAGTTCGTCATACGCTCAAAAATCGGAAGAATGTCCTTTGTGAAGGATGGTCGTGCAGGCCGTTCCATCATTCGCGCTTCTACGGCTACGCTTCGCATCAAATCCCACATGGTTCTCACTGATTTTTGCATTGGAGCATAATCTGGCGGCGCGCACACTACCCAAGCAGGCTCAACTTTGAGTTCCACTCCTTCGTAACTTACTTCTGCCGTTACAGGTCCATCTGACATGTCATCGTGCCAACCTTCATTATTGGCGAAGGTAATGGCGCGGTCTCCATTTACATTTTCAGATTTTCCGTGACCTCCGAGCATGATCAAACGCCCGAGTTCATCCGTTCGCATCTCTCCGAGATATACCTTTTTTCCCATGAACTTCCCTGAAAACTGTTTGCCTTCTGTCACGTTTGGACTTGATACTTTCTCTTTTCCTCCGTCTATCAATAGTTTTTTACGGTTCTTGACATCAATGTTACGAAGTAATGATGGCGGTATTTCAGGATTATTCGCATCTGGAATGTCCAGCGCGATTTGGAATTGATACCACGATGCTTTCTGATTGGCCAAATGGGAATGCCAAGTGATATCAGCGTTCTCCATCGTTAATTCCTTCACTGCTTTTCCAGCAGCGTTGAGTCCATAGATGCGGAATTGTGCTGCCTGTCGTTTGATTGCTCCCGTTTTGTCGCGGTAGGCGTATGGATCATCTTTTACTTCGGGTTCATCCACCAGTGGACCAATAAAGTATTCGTTCTCACTGTTTCCCACACGCATGATTCCAATCGGCGGATAAATAGCCGCTTTCACAATACAGTCGCTGTCTTCGTCCGTGTTTCCCTTGAAGGCAGGATTTATCTCCTTTGGTTCTTGTTGTGACTGTCCGTTTGCTTGATGTCGCACCTGAGCACTCGCCGCATATACCGTTCTCCGCGCTTCAGCAATAGACCCTAGGGGTTGATGCTCAGCAAGTGTTCTCCATATATTGAAAGACAAAGTGCTCCCGAACTCTGATTGGCCAATGGCTGTAATATCCTGTTGTGGGAGATGCAGTTTCGCGATGCATACATACGGGCTTTCCTCCGTGCTCCAGATATCTTGCGCATCATCCAAAGGCATTGTTTGCTCGTTGGTTCGTGGTTGAATTTCGAAGCGGAAGGTCGCACTTCCATTTCTGAGGCGCTTTTCTAAATCTAACTTGAGGTAATTATTGTCATCAAATGGTGCGCCTTTGTACGTATCATCAGGGACGAGTCGATACTTAACAATATTGGATTCTCCCAGTTTGAACGGAAGAATGGCCCAGTAACTGGCGCTCAGGCAACTCGCTTCCTCCTTCATCATCGCGTTGAGAATTTCAGCGATTTTGGGGTGCTTTGCAATGTACGAAGGGTAATCTCCATCTACCACTCCAGCGGTTGTAAACGCACACATTTGTTGTGCATCCCGAGCGAAAAAGCGGTCAATATTTTGAAAGATGAAATCGGCATTGGCCCCTTCTCCGAAGAGCTTTGGCCC
>JBFHGY010000360.1:0-4249 GCA_041582905.1 Crocinitomicaceae bacterium
GCTGGAGGCTCTACCTTTTCCGATTGGTGGGCGTACAAGTACGAAGTGAATGATGCCATTCCGTACAATGCGAAAATGATGCACGATCAAGGCGTTGTTGTAGCCATCAACTCTGACGATGCCGAAATGGGGCGACGTCTCAACCAAGAAGCGGCAAAAGCGGTAAAATATGGAGGAATGAACGAGGAAGACGCGTGGAAAATGGTAACACTCAATCCTGCGAAGCTACTTCACTTAGACGACAGAATGGGATCCGTTGAAGTCGGTAAAGACGCCGATTTGGTATTATGGACAGATCATCCATTATCCATTCTTGCAAAAGTAGACTATACAGTGATTGACGGTGTGATTCTCTACGAAGCAGCAAAAAATAAAGATCGTCATCACCGAAATCAAGCAGAAAAAGCACGCATTATCGCCAAAATGCTTGATGCCAATAAGTCGGGAGAAAAGGAAGAATTCGTCAAGAAAAAGAAAGGACATTATCACTGCAACACGCTTGGAGAAGAAGGTTCAACAGAAGAAAATCAGCATTAATATGAAGTCATTCATTCTACTCATAACATTAATTTGTGGCGTTGCCATTGCTCAAGAACCATCACGGATCTTAATCAAAGGAGGAAATCTACACGTTGGAAACGGTGAAGTTTTTGAAAGTGCCGCCATCGGAATTGAAAATGGAGAGATCAGTTTTATCAAAAACGCATACGCGATTACCATTAAGGAAAGTGATTGGGATACGATCATCGATGTTCGCGGGAAAGAGGTTTACCCTGGATTCGTTGCTCCGAACTCCACTCTTGGCTTAACCGAAATTGATGCCGTTCGCGCTACCCGTGATTTCAACGAAGTGGGAACCTACAATCCGCATGTTCGCTCCCAAATTGCCTACAATGTAGAATCGAATGTATTGAGCACGGTTCGATCCAACGGTGTTCTTTTGACGCAAGCGACTCCTCGTGGCGGTGTTATCTCAGGAAGTTCTTCCATTATGAAAACGAGCGGATGGAACTGGGAAGATGCCACCGTAAAATCGAATGATGGTATTCACCTCAATTGGCCATCAAGTATGCAAGGAGGAGGCTGGTGGGCCGAGCCTAAACCGAAATCTAAGAACGAAGAATACGCTAAACTCAAGCAGGAAATTGTTGCCTTCTTTGAAATGGCAAAAGCGTATACATCAGAAAAGAATCCTGCAGAGAAAGACCTTCGTTTAGAAGCAATGCGCGGATGTTTCGAAGGAGAAAAACGCGTGTACATTCATGCTAATGAACTTCAAGAACTAGTCGATGTTATTGAGTTCGCAAAAGAAATGGGACTTGCCTTTCCTGTAATCGTTGGAGGTTACGATGCTCATTTGGTAACGGATTTACTCAAGGACTCAAAGATTCCTGTGATGGTTGTTCGTCCGCATAGTCTGCCAGAAAATGAAGAAGACGCGATTGATCATCCATACCAATTGCCTGCTTTGCTGCGCGAAGGAGGAGTAAAGTTTTGTATTCAAAATGAAGGTGATATGGAAGCCATGAACGCACGAAACTTGCCTTTTTTGGCTGGAACAGCTATGGCGTATGGATTAAGCGAGGAGGATGCCGTAAGTGCTATTTCGCTGTGGAGCTGTGAAATCATGGGAATTGATAAACGATATGGAAGCGTTGAAAAAGGAAAATCAGCGACGTTCTTTGTTTCCGAAGGAAATGCACTCGACATGCGAACTAACCAAATGGTTTTCGGAGTGGTTAACGGAGAGTTGATTGAACCAACTAACTTCCAACATGAGCTCATGGAAAAGTACTCCAAAAAGTATCAAGAGAAATAATTTCTGTATTGCAGATTGATCTGAAATAAGGCCTAAACTCCCCATTTTCTGGTACGCATATGTGAATTAATCGTTGAATTTCTAGCATTTTTCAACAATTCTGTTATCTTTTATAACATGAAGACACAGATATTTACATTATTATTTCTAGCATTTTTTACGAGTCAAACCATAGCACAACAGATCAATATTCCCAAAACAATTGAAATTTCAGAGGGCACGCAAGCATTAAATGATGCCGAACGCAATGGGTTCAGCGTAGTTCTTGCAGGAGATGAAAAAGACATCATCAAAGCCTTCGAAGATTTCTTAGAGGAACGCGACAAGAACTACGATATCAAGTCATTATTTAAGAAGATTTCCGCTGAGAACATCCTCATTCCATCCTTTAGTGACAAACACTTCAATTTGAATGCTCAAGTTCGAGAGAAAGGATCTTCTATTTCCTTGTGGTATTGGGTGAACTTCGGAGACAACAAGTACGTGAATTCAACAGATTACCCAGAAGAATCCTCTAACATTAAATCGCTTCTGAAGGATTTCGCAAAGGACTACTTCGCTAATTTCATCGAGGAAGACCTTGCCACCGCAAAGGAAACTTTGGAAAAATCAGAAGAAAATTTAGACGATGTCATTGATGACATTTCCGATTTAACGAAAGATCAACAAAAGGAGAAAAAGAACCGTGAGAAGATCGAGAAGAAGAAGCAGAAATTAGAGAGTAAGCTCTCTGAGTTACAAATTGAGCTCGCCGAGAAAGATTCTGAAATTGAGAAGATCGATGCCGATCTCGAAGTGTTATCCACGAAAATCAGTTCGAAAGAAGACACGAAGAAAGACATTGAGTCAAAAATAACGTTACAACAACAGACACTGCAAGAGTTGAGTAATAGACTCAACACAATTAAAACCATGTAGATCAGAAATGGTCACAAAAAAAGGGAAACTACAACCTAGTTTCCCTTTTCAATTTCTAGAAGGATTGAAAATTACATTCCAATCTCCTTTTTAGTAGATTCAACTGTTTTAGTTGTCATTTCTTTACCTTCTTGAACAGCTTCTTCTACTTCTTCTTTAGCATCTTCAACGGCATCGCTCATTTCTTCTTTGGCGTCATCCATCATCTCGTCGATCACTCCACCATCTTCTTGAGCTTCTTCCATGGCCTCATCCATAGCGTTGTCAAATGCTTCATTCATTTGCTCTTCGAGGTCTTTCATTTGGTCTTCTACCTCAGATTCGCTTGGTCCACCACATGCTGTCATTGCCATTCCCGCTGCAATTGCCGCAACGAACATAAAATTTCTTTTCATTTTAATCGATTTTGGTTATTCCCGAAAATATAAAGAATTCAAGCTAAATAAAAGTGAATCTTATTTTTTGTGGATAAGTAGCGATTTTGTGAAAACTTGTCCGTTGGAAATCAATCGAACCATGTACGAGCCATCATTTAAGTCGTTAACATCGAACTGATAATCTCCCGAGAACTCTCCTCCACTCATCACCACACGTCCCAGCATGTCCAGCACTTCAAAGTGATCTACTCGACTCGATTCCAGAATACGAATATGCACGATATTATCTGCTGGGTTCGGATACATTTGCCAGTTGAGTTGTGTTAAATCCATCAGACCATTCGTTACCGCTTGTGGCGCCGATGTAGAAGAACAACCGTACTCATCGGTAAGCATTACCGTGTAATCTCCCGAAACCGTAGGTACGCAAACATCTAAGGTGTCATCAGGCAAAATAGTTCCATCCAAGAACCACTGAATCTCTGAGTTTCCAGCATTCATCACGATTAAGTTTCCAGCAGCATTCATAACAATATCTGGAACAAAGGTGCTGTCGCAGAATACGGCCAATGTCGTATCCGAAAAACTCACACATCCATTCGCATTGATCGCCACTAAATGGTAGTAACCCGAGTTTTGTACAATGTGAACCGTATCCGTTGCTCCTGCTATCGGACTTCCATTGAAATACCATTGATAGCTATCACCCAAATCGTTTGATGTTAATGTATGCGGAATCGAGTCCCACGTAACCGTTGGAATCCCAGGATAGCCACTCACGTGCACCGTATCCACCGAAATAACAGAAGGTGTTGGTAGAATCTGTTGATATGAAATCGCATAATCAATCACAGATGTTCCAACCGCACATCCAACGCAACCGTTCAAGTTCAAAGGAGCTGATCCCATGAAATCATCTGCACCGAATCCAATTTCTCCTGCGTCCGATTCCCAAATTTCCACTGTGTATGAATTTGCTGGATTTAGAACAAGCGAAGTGGACCAACTTACAGGCGGATCGGTATCGGCAATCACACCCGATTGACTAAATACTGCACCATTCTCATAAATAATGTAATACGCATCCGCATCTTCGTACGATGGAAAACCTCCACCGTAATTCGACATACTTTGA
>JBFHGY010000361.1:0-4224 GCA_041582905.1 Crocinitomicaceae bacterium
ACACCCATCCAATGAGAGCCGAAATAGGAATCGATAACCAAAAGCCCCAAGTTTGATCGAGCCTCATGAGTTCCGGAACCATACTGAATGGCAATAATGCAATGAAAATCCCAACGAAGTATCGACTCATATTGGCATATTGACGTGGTAAAGGAAACTTTTTAATACGTTCGTTTTTTCCTTGAAGGGTATAGAATTCTCGCAGAACCTGTGCCATTTCCATGTGTCTAAAATCTTCGATAATTTCCTTTTCACGTAACACTTTCAAATCACGCATCTGTTCATTGATGATCTGGGTTGCGGTATTGGAATATCCAATTAAACGGTCGTATTCATCGTTAGGCAAATAATGCTTCAGTTCGATTTTTGTTACCTCATCATCGATGAGTCCTATTCCGAACCTTCGCTGATAGAGTTGAGCAACTTTAGAAATATGCCCGCCTTGACTAATGTGTTCCCATGATGTACCAACCAATAATTGACTGCGATGAGCATACAACCAAGCAATATGGCGGTAAATGAGTCGCTTTTTAATAGCGTGAATCTCACTCTCTGAGATTTTCTCGGTCGTGAATTGATTTGTGATGAAACCGTCAACCATCATTCCCCATGTTCTGCTGTCGTTCACAATTCCTCCCCAAATCTTTCGGGCTTCCCACATTCTATCGTAAGCTTGATTATTCTTGAAGCCGACATAGAAGGCTACCGCTGTACCAATTACAGAGATGGGAAGCCATGGAATAGTGACACTGATTATCTCAAAATAATACAGGCAGGCGATACCTCCCATCAGAAGAAGAAGCCACGTGACGTGATGCCAAGACCAGCTAATTAGGTTGGAGATAGGAATATTTTTAGTGACAATCATAAGTGAGGTTTATGGGTTGAGGGTCAATATAATAATCTTCTGTTTATTCGAGCAAATCATTTCGCGTATTGGGTTCTTTAACAAGAAAGTCTATCTCAAAACAAGACGGGCTTTCTCTTGAGCTGAAGCTTTAGCATAGATTTATGGACTTGTGGGAATTGTTCGGTAGATTTCTATGTCTTAATTTTAGGGCATGTTAAAAGAGCATTTACGTACGTATGGAATTCTCAGTGAGGAGGATTTATCCGAATTGGATGGGATCACCTACCTCAAGAAGCTCCGCAAGAATGACTTTTTTGTGAGAGAAGGAGAGGTGTCAAAAGAAGTAGGTTTTGTTCTCTCGGGACAACTTCGATCTTTTTACTATTCCTCAAATGGAGATCAGGTAACGTATTGTTTTAGGTTGCCAAATACCTTCGTTTCTGCGTATGCTTCGTTGATCACACAATCTGTCTCAGAAGAAAACCTTCAAGCCTTATCTGACGTTGAGTTGATGTGTATTTCGCGCGATGACTTTTATCGATTGGAAGAGGAGAATGTGAACTGGATGAAGTTCTCCAAAATGGTGGCTCAAATGGAATACATGAACTTGGAGAAACGTATTTTCTTGCTTCAACGCGAGTCAGCTGAGAAACGCTATGCCGATTTATTGGAAAATGAACCCGAGTTGCTGCAGTTGGTTTCGCTTGATCAACTTTCGTCATATTTAGGTGTAACACCTCGGCACCTGAGCCGAATTCGTGGACTCGTTACGAAATAGACAAATGTCCTTTTTTTCTTGCGCGCATTCTAAGTTCTTTGTCAAAAGCAATAGAAAATGAGTAAGAAAATCCTAATCATTAACGGACATCCAGATCGAGAAAGCTACAATTTCGTCCTGTCGGATCAATACATCAAAGGAGCCACGGAAGCAGGTGCAGATGTGGAAGTAATCAATATTTGTGATCTTCAGTTTGATCCAAATCTTGCCTTTGGATATCGAAAACGTGTAGAGCTTGAACCCGATTTGTTGGATGCCATTGATAAAATCAAAGGGGCAGATCATTTGGTGTGGGTATTCCCCATGTGGTGGTACGGATATCCTGCGATCATGAAGGGGTTTATCGATCGGACGTTCTTGCCTGGAATTATGTTTGAGTTCGTTGAAGGTAAGCCATTTCCAAAAGGTATGCTCAAGGGAAAATCCGCTCGGATAATTCTAACTTCAGATACGCCGCATTGGTATAATGTGCTATTCATGAAAAGTCCAACAATCAATCAATTCAAGAAAGGAACACTCCAATTTTGCGGTGTGAAACGAGTAAAAGTGACCTATATCGCTCCGATTAAAGGTTCAAAAGAGGTTTTTCGTAGGAAATGGTTGGAAAAAGTAAAGAAGTTAGGGCAGGAGATGAACTGATCATCCTCCCGTCAACTTCTTGATTTCGTTCAATTTCATTAACGCTTCAACAGGGGTGAGTGTATTGATGTCAATTGTGACCAGTTCCTCTCGGATTTGCTCCAACACAGGATCGTTCAACTGAAAGAAGCTCAATTGCATATCTTCTAGCCCGTCTGCAGCTTTCTTTGTCTTCTTCTTTGTGGAAGCTGTGCGTTCGACCGTTGTTTCGGTGAGTTCGTGACTTGCTTCTAATTGATCCAACATCGATTCAGCGCGTTCCAATACTTGTGGTGGCATTCCGGCTAGTTTCGCCACGTGAATACCGAAAGAATGCTCACTTCCGCCTTCGACTAATTTCCGAAGGAACAAGATTTTCTTTCCTACTTCTTTTACCGATACATTGAAATTCTTGATGCGCTCAAAACGATTCGTCATCTCGTTCAATTCATGGTAGTGCGTAGCAAACAAGGTTTTTGCTTTGTACTTCGGGTGCTCATGCAAGTATTCGGTAATCGCCCAAGCGATGGAAATTCCGTCGTACGTGGATGTTCCACGACCGATTTCGTCCAATAAAATCAAGGATCGACTGGAGAGGTTGTTCAGAATGCTCGACGTCTCATTCATTTCTACCATAAAGGTCGATTCGCCGGAGGAAATATTATCAGATGCCCCCACACGTGTGAATACTTTATCGACTAAACCAAGTGTAGCGGAGTCAGCAGGGACGAATGATCCCATTTGTGCCATCAACGAAATTAAGGCTGTCTGACGAAGCAAAGCACTCTTACCCGACATGTTGGGTCCCGTAATCATCATGATCTGCTGGGAATTGCTGTCTAGAAAAACATCATTGGATACATACTGTTCTCCAACGGCTAATTGCTGTTCGATCACGGGGTGGCGTCCTTCTTTGATGTCCATCGCATACGATTCATTCAATTCGGGTTTCACGTAGTTGTTTGCTTGCGCGATTTCAGCGAATGACAGCAATACATCCAATTGGGCAATAAGCACGGCATCCAACTGAATGGGCTGTGTATAGTCCGCCATTCCAAAGACTAAATCCTGGAATAAACGCGCTTCGAGTACATGAATTTTCTCTTCTGCACCCAAAATTTTGGACTCATATTCTTTCAGTTCTTCGGTAATGTAGCGCTCTGCGTTTACCAATGTTTGCTTACGAATCCATTCTTCTGGAACTTTATCGCGGTGCGTATTTCTGACTTCAATGTAATATCCGAAGACATTGTTAAAGCTGATTTTTAAACTCGGAATTCCCGTACGTTCACTTTCGCGTTGCTGCAATTGGTCCAAGTAATCTTTTCCTGAGAAGGCAATTGCACGCAGGTCATCCAATTCTTGATTGAATCCATCGGCGATCACTTTTCCTTTTCCTACGGAAATAGCTGCGTCATTATGCAGTTGCGTTTCGATCGTTTCGAGTAATTTCTCACATGGATTGATGCGATCCGCCAATTTTACCAATACATCTGAATCCATTTTAGAAATGAGTTCTTTGATGGGGTTCAGTTGGAGCAAGGTGCGTTTTAGTTGAAGAATTTCACGCGGGTTAATTTTTCCGACAGCTACTTTGGAAATAATACGCTCCAAATCGCTGATGTCTTTTAGTCGCTCACCCAAGGCAAAACTTGATTCTTGATCTTTCGTTAAGGCTTCTACCGCATTGAGTCGATCTTGAATCGGCTTCAAATCTTTCAACGGAAGAACGATCCAGCGCTTGAGCATACGACCGCCCATGGCTGTTTTTGTATTGTCGAGGACATCAATTAAGGTCGTTGCGTTTTCATGCGGCGAGCTAATCAATTCGAGGTTTCGAACGGTAAAACGGTCGAGCCAAACGTAGCGCTCTTCTTCAATACGTGAAATGGCAGAAATGTGCCCCAAACGGTCGTGTTGGTTCTCGGAGAGATAATGGATGATCGATCCTGCGGCGATAATACCAGTGTCCAAACCT
>JBFHGY010000362.1:0-4217 GCA_041582905.1 Crocinitomicaceae bacterium
CGAAGCTTTGAAAGAAGCCTTGCTCAATGATCCAAAAGAGCGATCTGAAAACGTAATGATTGTTGACCTGGTTCGAAATGATCTTTCTCGAATTGCCATTCCGAATACAGTTGAAGTAGAAGAGCTATTTGGCATCTATTCCTTCGAGACAGTTCATCAAATGATTTCCCGAATCGGATGTGATATTTCCGAGGAAACATCCTTTACCGATATATTGCGCGCTACCTTCCCAATGGGATCCATGACGGGAGCACCAAAGATTAGCGCGATGAAATTGATTGAAGAACATGAATGTTTTCAACGCGGAATCTACTCGGGTTCGATCGGCTACATTCGTCCGAATGGTGAATTCGATTTCAACGTCGTGATCCGAACCTTGGTGTATAATCACGTGAGCAAATATCTTTCATGCGCAGTTGGTGGTGCTATTACCATCAAATCGGACCCAGAAAAGGAATACGAAGAATGTAACATCAAAGTGAAAGGCATTTTAGACGGAATGAATGCATAACGAATCGGAACATAGACATGTCTTCTGGAATCAGTTAAAGGAGAAATCTATTTTTCTCGGCTGCAGCGGAGGTGTCGATTCGATGGTTCTTTTGCACCTCCTCCACTCCTTAAACATTCAGTTAAGCGTTCTTCATGTCAATTATCAATTGCGAGGAGATGATTCGCATGGAGATGAACAATTCGTTCGATCTGTTTGTGATGAACTGAAGATTCCGTTTCTCGTTCGCCGTGTCGATTTGAAATCCCAACTTGAAAACGGTGGAAACCTACAAGAAGAAGCTCGAAATTTTCGCTACGAATGGTTTCATGAAATTTTGATGGAAGATCCTTCTCACTGCGTTGCGTTGGCTCATCATCAAGACGATCAGATTGAGACATTTTGGTTGAACTTAGCTCGAAAATCGGGAATTCTTGGACTTTCCTGCATGAAGCGTGAACACAACGGAATTGTTCGTCCACTACTCGATTTTTCCCGTGCCGAAATCTTGAAATTTGCCGCGGTGCATTCCATCCAATGGCGGGAAGATCAATCGAATCGGAGTAACGCGTATCGACGAAATCGTTTGCGCAATATCATCCTTCCAGAGTTGGACACTTCCATTCCGACCTTACATTCTTCTACCCTAGAATTAATTGCTCATTTTCAACAAACGCAAACCGAACTGGAACAACGAACACATCCTTTTGTACTATCTATTTTGGAAGACGGAAAACTCCCGATTTCAACTTTTGATCAATTCTCAATTGAGGAATGTATTGAATTGCTCCGCCAGTTGGATATTGCGCCAAGCTATGCTGAGCGTCTATCTATTCTCTCCGAAAAGGGAAAATACCTTGAAGTCCATTCCAAGTACTTTTCTAAAATTGTTCGTGATGAACATCAATTAACCTTCCTACGGAAGCAAGAACCCCATCGCTACCTCATCCTTGAGGAAGTCGAGGAACTTCCCAGCTCCTTTTCCAAGGACGTTGCGTATTTCGATGCGGACAAAATTCGCGGAGAACTTCAACTCAGAAAATGGGAAATTGGAGATCGCATCTCACCTGTTGGTATGAAAGGAAGTCAATTGATTTCTGACATCATAAAGGATGCAAAAATCACTGCCGACATTAAGGAACATCAGCTTGTAGTACACGATGACCTATCCATTTTATGGTGTGTTGGATTGAAAATTAGTCGGAATGCTCTCCCCGATTCGACTTCGGAAAAAATCCTACGCTGCTCTATTTCTTGAGCAAAGGAAGAATCGGCTTGCCTGTTAATGCATTCGGACGCTGCAAGTACAACAAGTGCGTTAATGTAGCCGCAATCGACGTGATTTCCAAATCTTCAAACACTTCTTGATTTGGCACATTTTTCCCGTACCACAAGAGCGGAACATGTGTATCATAGCTGAAAGCAGAGCCATGACTCGTTCCCTTTCTCGCTCTTTCCGAATCCTTCGATTTTGGTAAAAATCCCGGCTCCAAAATAAATACGACATCACCACTTTCTTCGTGATGAACACCTTTTCGAACCATGTCCATCCATTCAGCATCTACAGAAGCTCCGTACAACTGAGAAGCCGTAAATGATCGTTTTACGCCTTTCCATGTTTGGATTTCCTTTGAAATGAAATGCTGTGCTTCCTCCAGGTCGATCCCTTTACTTTTAATCGTTTCATGATTCAAGTAGATGTTCAAATTATCCTGATGCTCAATCAAACTATCGCCAAACTCAGCTGTTAATTTCAATTTCAAATCCGACAGATGTTCATCCAAGAAAAAATATCCGCCGGGTAATTTATTGTCCATCAAAAACTGAGGTACAGGAACCACGGCGTGATCTGCTGTTAAGAACAATACAAATTCATCTTTCCCCACTTGTTTCTCGAGCTCTTTGATCAATTTCTTGATTTCTAAATCCAATCGTACGTAGGTATCTTCAATCTCAACCGAGTACGGCCCAAAGGCATGACCAATAATATCAGGAGTGGAATAACTGATACACAACATGTCTGTTTGTGCATCTTGTCCCATGTTTTCATTTTTGAGCGCTTCAATCGCAAAATCCGTCAAGTAGGTATTCGCAAACGGTGTGTACACGAAGAGACCATAATCCAACGAATCATTTGTCATTTCCTTTAAGTTATAAGGAAAGGTTGGCGTTGTTTTTCCTGGCAACAAGTGCTCGTATGGACGATCATCTGGACCACTTTCTCCGTATGCTCCTAAATCCATGATCGGATTCCACGTTTCTTTGAGCATCTTATCGACATATTTCTGCCCATTGAATTGATCTACCCAATTCGGTAATTGATTCATGAAGAAAGAGCTCGAAATAAATTTTCCAGAATCGAAATCGTACCAGTACGACCCGTCGCTCATGTGTCCACCAGGAAGAATCGCTCCTCTGTTTTTGATTGACATGGAAACCACCTTTGCATCAGGATACGTCAGTTTCAATTGATCCGTAATCGTATTCGCTTTCAATCGTGTGGGGGCAAATTTCCCGTAATCCGAAGTAGAACCGATTGTCATAACACTACTATCTTCCACACAATTGACTTCTTTTCTATCTTCTCTGCTATACCAATCATTCGCCACAATTCCATGATTACTCGGTGTTGTTCCCGTATAAATCGATGCATGTCCCGGTCCTGTGTAGGTTGGAATATAATTGTATCGCACATTTCGACAGTTTGTCCCCTCTTCCATGAGCGTTCGAAATCCCCCATCACAGAATTTATCGTAGTAACGATAGAGGTATTCGTAACACATTTGATCCACTACAATTCCAACGACCAATTTCGGAGAGTCGGCTTGTTGCGCATGTGAGAAAGAAATGGAAAAAAGAAGACTAAGTGCTAAAATGTATTTCATAACCTGTTCAATTGAGGCATAAAAATATTGAAAAGCGAGCAGGGAATTCCCCAATACTTCGATTAACTTTGCGTTAAGAAGAATTCGCAACACAAAAAACACAGAGAAATGCTCGGATTAAAGCTACCTACGGACCCAAGATGGGTGAACATTGTTGAAAAAAACATCAATGAGATCTTGACGGATCATGCGTACTGTGAGCAAAAAGCGGCGAGTAATGCGATCTCTGTCATCGTGAAGTTTCCCGAATACCCAGACGTGGTAGATGCCATGACGGAAATTGTTCAGGAGGAAATGGAACATTTCAGCTTAGTGCACGAGAAGATCAAGGAACGCGGCATGGAGCTAGGTCGCGAACGCAAAGACGAATATGTAGGTGATTTAATGGCGTACTTGAAGTCGAAATATCCGGGAGGATCAAAAGACAGTCAGTTCGTGAGTCGTATGTTATTTGCCGCCATGATTGAAGCGCGAAGCTGCGAACGTTTCCGAATTCTCTCCGAAGAAATTGAAGATCCCGATTTAGCCGAATTCTATCGAAGCTTAATGGAAAGTGAAGCTCGTCATTACACAACCTTCCTCGGTTTCGCACGAAAATATGGTGGTGACGTTGATGTCGATGAGCGCTGGAAAGATTTCCTTGAGTTCGAAGCTGGATTGATGGACAAATACGGGAAGAGCGAGACGATGCATGGGTAATCTCCACTTTTTTTCGCATCGCCCCAAAAAAAGTTCGCAAAAAAAGGTCTAGTGCTTCTTTTACTCCATTCTGCGAACTGCTTAAAATCCGATGTGTTCAATGATCACTCCGCTTTCGCTTCGTGCTTTCTCTCACATTAACG
>JBFHGY010000363.1:0-4199 GCA_041582905.1 Crocinitomicaceae bacterium
GGCATAAAGTTCACGTTGTAACGACCTGCTGAAGTTCCATCAAGTGCTGATTCGTAATTATTATCCAACGCAAGTTCAAGCTCCGTTTTATTCATTTCGATTTGATCGTAGGCATACGTCAATGAATCGTTGAAAAGGAAACCATTCTGCTTCAAAAGATCACCGTAGGTTTCATTCCAAACGATGTTGGCCCCACCAAAAATATATGGATCCCAACCTGATCTGTCACGCAGGCGGTTGAAGTGAATGGCCAATTCAAGACCTAATTCGTGAACATCGGCTTCGAAATTATTCACAGTGTACCCCAAACCATTCTTGTAATCAAGGAGAGCTCCATTATAGTCAGCACCCAAATGACTTAGGTTTGTTGAATCTGTGTCTTGTCCATACCATTTTCCACGTAGGTATCTCAATCTGAGATCGTAGCTGATTCGTCTTCCATAATCGTAATTATACGATCTTCCTAAAACAAATCCCCAACCTCCGTAGGTCTTATTTTGAACATCTGTTGTGTTCCAAGTTGCTCCGGCGTTCAAGCCAAAAAACCACTTAGACGATTTTTCGTATTCTAAACGCTGACCGAAAGCAGTCATCGCGAAGAGGATACTAAATGCTAGGGTAATAAATTTTTTCATAAGCCTACTTTTTCTGTTATGCATCCGAAGACATTCTATTATTGTGCCAAACAAGATGAAAAAAGGTTGTTAGTTACAGAAGTGGGCGTAAATTTATTCTTAATTTCTTAATAATCCGAGAAATGACGGGCTTTTCGGGATGATGTTTTTTTTGTTATTTTTTTCCTAATCTGTCGTTCATCGATTGAATATGTTCGTTTATCGACGAAATTTTGAAGATTCGACACCACTTTTTAGACGCACAAAGGTTCCTAAATAGGCACAAAAACCTCTCTTATTTTGCTCCACAATTCCTCTCAAATCGATCCCGTGAAATACCTATTCAAACCTGTCTGTTTTGATATTTCATATCGAATGAAGGTCTTTTTTTAACAAAAATCTCAGGTCATAAACAACGTTGAATCGTAACAAAACGCAGCATGCAGACTATATTTGTTATACATTTGAAGTATGAGTATGCGTGTATTTGTGTTTATCTTCTTGTTAGGCTTTGGCTCTGCTCAGGCTCAGGCTCAGGAAACGTACAATAGTTGCGTCAATGCTTTGGCGATCTGTCCAAATGAAACGTACTCTGTCAACAATATTGGTGCAAACATTACCTTTTGCCCAGGTTGTGAAGATGATTTCACTTTTTGCTTTACTCCAGAAAACTCCATTTGGCTGTCTTTTACGACCAACGCTGCAGGAGGTGCTGTTCAGGTAGATTTTTCCAATTTAGTGTTTGAAGTCTCCGCTGGGCAGGATACAGAATTACAAGCTTCCATACTCGAAGCGATTGCACCTTGCGATGCAACTACGTATACTCAACTCGGAACATGCGCATCCAATGAAACGGGGAACTTTTCTTTGACAGCAGCAGGACTCACACCCAATACAACGTATTATGTTGTAGTTGATGGAGACAACAATGGAGTGGGTATTACCGATCCTGCAGAATGCACTTTTGATGTTTCTATTTCAGGTGTGGGAGTCGATCGACCGGTGTCTACCATTTCAATTGACCCTCAGACCGGTAGTTTTTGTGCTCAAGAAACCGCGGCGTTCACAGCGACAATTACGGACTGTCCAGATACGGGAGATTATCAATGGTTCATCAATGGAAATTTAGTGGCCACCACTACCATTCCTACTTTTCAAACCTCAAACCTCAATGATGGAGATGTCGTTTCAGTTCAAACAAGTTGTTACGCCGATTGCCCTGCAACACCTTCTGATGTCACCAACCCTCTTACGGTCACTTCATTTCCGTTGGATGCGGGCCCAGACCAAACGGTTCAACCTGGACAATCAGCCATCCTTGGAGGTGTAACAACAGCAACCATTTACAATTGGACGCCTTCTTTTGGAGTGAGTGATCCCCTCAACTTAAACCCCGTTGTAGTCCCAACGGAAACGACAACGTATACGCTTACAGCCACTCAAAATGGCTGTACTCAATCGGATCAAGCCACCATTTTTGTGGAATCCTTTATCGATGTTCCGAACTCTTTTTCTCCTAATGGAGATGGAGCAAATGACACGTGGATTATTGAAGGGGCTGAGCTTTATCCAAATGCTTCCATGAAGATTTACACTCGATGGGGACAACCCGTTTTTGAAACTATTGGTTATTCCGAATTGAAAGCCTGGGATGGTACAGACAAAAGAGGGAAACCCGTAGCTGCTGGTGTTTATTTTTACGTCTTCAATCTCCGCGATAATGAAACAGAAGAAATGAAAGGTTCTTTAACACTGATTCGATAATGCGTACACTTCTCCTCCTTTTTCTTCTCTCAAGTAGTGTTTGCTTTGGTCAACAATTGGCGCAGTATTCCCAATGGTCGTGGCATCAATTTGCCCAAAACCCTGCGCATGCTGGCATTAAGCAGTGTATTGACATCCATTCCCTGTATCGCATGCAGTGGGTAGGATTTGAAGGTGCTCCACGTAGTGGGTTTTTAACCTTGAGCGTTCCACTAAGCTCCAAACGTCGTAAATTCCTGAGTGCCCGACACGGTCTTGGATTGAAGTTTGAAACGGATCGAATTGGACAGTTTAGCGTTGAACGTTTTAATGTTGCCTATGCTGCCCACTTTAACTTCAACAAAACGGATCGACTGTCTTTGGGATTGTATGCGGGTGTCGTACAAACTGGATATGATGCTAGCTCGATTACCACGGGAATGCCAGACCCAATTCTGGAGAATCAAGGGAGTTTTTTGGCCCCTGACGCCAGTTTTGGTGCATGGTATAACACCGAAAGTTTCTATGCTGGATTGGTCATGCAAAATCTGATTACCAGCAGATGGAAAAATATCTCCGACGATTCGAAATACCAGTTTCATACGCTCATAAATGGAGGTTATTTACTTCCTATTGATGACAGTTGGGCTCTATTACCAACACTTCAAATGAAGTTTGCTGCCCGCGGAAAAACAGCTATTGACATTGCAACACACTTCGATTACCGCAATCAATTTAGTTTAGGATTAGGATTTAGAAACTCCGATGCCTTGATGATGTTTGCTCAAGTGAAAATCAAAGACCAATTCTCCATTGGATATAGCTTCGGCTACACGATTTCAGACATTCAGTTAGGAGCAAAAAACACGCACGAGGTTTCGCTTCGATTCACAACATGTAAGCCAGATCGTAGAAGTAAAACAGGGTGTTCGCTGTTTGACTAATGTGCGCTTCGATAGAATGAAACGATCGTTAAACACTTATTGTTCCCTTGTGAACCTTACGTCTATTGTGGTTTAACTATTACCACTAAGGCACAACTTGACTTTGTCAAGACACAAAGGAGGCATTGTTTCAACGTTTGGGTGTTTGTAAATGATTGGG
Organism: Crocinitomicaceae bacterium; assembly: GCA_041582905.1. Taxonomy (GTDB): domain Bacteria; phylum Bacteroidota; class Bacteroidia; order Flavobacteriales_D; family Crocinitomicaceae; genus UBA4466. The sequence continues at coordinate 3,462 of JBFHGY010000363.1, forward strand.
TTTCGCTTCAGAGGAACGCTGGTTTTAGGGAACTTTGCACAAACAGCATTTTATGAAATTCTTCCTTATTTTTTCTATTGGAATGATCGCACTTGCGTCGTGCGTGCCAACCAAAAAGTACAAAGACTTATTAGCGAAAGAGCAAGCATGTAGTGAAGAGTTAGCAAAATATAAGAGTAGCGCCCTCACAAACGAAGCGTTAGCAAAAGACGTACAAAGTCAGTATAACCTGCTGAAAGGCGAAGCGAACCAATTGCGTGAAGATACGACGGCTTTAGGTCAAAAAGCACGTGTTTTAAGTGCGAAATACGATCAATTGAAAGCCATTAACAACGACTTAGAAGCGAATTACAATCGATTGCGTTTGGCGGGAGCATCGGAAACGGCGAAGCTTTCATCAGAATTAGCGACGAAAAAATTGGAGTTGCAGCGACGTCAAGATGAGTTGCTCGCCCTTGAAAATGACCTTGCTGAAAAACAACAGCTTCTCGATGATCGTCAAAAGCGCGTAACGGAGTTGGAAGAAATGTTCAGTCGTCAGGAACAGGCCACACGTGAGTTGAAAGCGAAAGTGGCAAATGCCTTGAAAGGCTTCGAAAGCAAAGGTTTGACAGTCGTTGAGAAAAACGGAAAAATCTATGTAAGCTTAGAAGCCAAGTTGCTTTTCCCTTCGGGAAGTACCAAAGTAGATCCAGAAGGACAAAAAGCTTTGGTTGAATTGGCTAAAGTACTCGAAAC
>JBFHGY010000364.1:0-4176 GCA_041582905.1 Crocinitomicaceae bacterium
GGAAACAACCTCATTTTCCTGCCTCTCTACAGCGCCTTCGAACTGTTAATAATAGCCAGTATTTTCCACCAATTAGGCACAAAAAGTATGCTTCTTGTTCCACTCGTTTCCTTGGGTCTTATCTATATAACCGTGGAACTTATCTACATCGATTCCTATAACGTTAGGTCGTTTCAGTCCTATGCAAAAATCGCTTCATCGTTTGTGTTAGTTATTCTTGCTCTTCAGTTTTTTATTCAGAAACTGAAACTGGATAAAGAAATCTCAAAAGATATTCAGCAGTTGAATGTAGCCATCTTAGTTTACTTCGCATTGAATTTGGTATTACTGCTCCCTATTAACCTTCTAATTAATCAGATTGCGACCTCCATCATTTATATTTGGTATGCTTATTTTGGTGCAACAATAGTATTTTACTCTTACCTAAGCTATTTCATATGGAAGAATGGCAAAACCCGGAAACGATTACCCTCTGGGTAATTATCGCAGTTGTTTTCTTACTAATCCTGCTCGGTTTTATCGTGCTACTTGTCCGTGCAATGTTTCAAAAAATTGTTAGAACAAAAATGGCTGAATCTAAAGCGGAATTAGAGTATCAACAAGGCTTACTCGATACAACAATCAAAACTCAGGAGAAAGAACGCAAACGAATTGCTTCAGATTTACACGACGAGCTAATCTCAAAGTTGACCGTTCTAAAAATGCAAGAACAGGTTAAAAACGGAAATGATGAATCGACTAATCTCGTCGATGATTGTATTTCAATTGCACGAAGAATATCGCACGACTTGAGTCCCCCACTACTTGAATTCATGTCATTGGACGAATTGATCAAAGATCTCTTAAATCCTTGGCAAGAAGTAATGAAAATAGACTATCGAGAAGATCTTCGATTCGAACGCGAACATAGTAGTGAATTCAAAATTCAATTTATTCGTATTTTCCAGGAGGTGATGACCAATATGTCAAAGTACGCCAAAGCAACACAAATCAATGTGCACATTCGACAAAGCACCGACAAACTCATTCTACTTATCAAAGACAACGGCGTCGGTTTTGATATGACAACAGAGAAAAAAGGTTTAGGGCTTCAGAACATAGAAACACGTGTACAATTTTTGAATGGGAAGTTCCGAATTAATTCAAAATTAAACGAGGGAACCTCAAGTCTGTTTATCTTTAATACCAAACCCTTCGCCAAATGAATCCTATTCCAATTGCCATAACTGATGATGATGTTTTGATTGTTGAACTGCTTCAATCCCATCTGGATGATCAGGATCAAATTGACGTGGTCCTCACAGCGAACAGTGGCGAAGAACTTATCCCTCTTCTGGAAAAACAAGATCAATTACCCGAGGTCCTCCTGCTCGATTTAAAGATGAAGGAAATGGATGGTGTTGAAGTGACAAATGTTTTAAAGACAAACTACCCCAGTATTAACGTAATTGTAATGTCGTCGCACTATAAGCTATCCTTCATGGGCTTCATGCTGAAATCGGGAGTTTCCGCCTTTATCCCTAAAGGGATTTCCCTAGATCAATTACTTTCTATTATCGTGGAAGTTGCTGAAAAAGGATTCTTTTTTCTACCTGAACAATTGACAATTTTACGAAATCAGATTTCATCCAAATCACCTCAGCCCGTTTTACACGAAAAGAACATTCTTTCAGAAAGAGAAGTTGAAATACTCAAGTTAATTTGCCAACAAAAAACCTCCAAAGAGATCGCGGAAGTTTTATTCATTTCCGCCAGAACTGTTGACGGGCACAAGAACAATTTGTTTGCAAAAACTGGAGCAAAAAATGTTGCTGGATTGGTTATTTACGCCATCCAGCAACAACTTGTTGATACGTCGGAGATTCCAATTATCTGATTGAATTAACGCGTCTTTTCAATTGTCTTAATCAAAAATTGCGACAATTCTGAAAGTGTATCTGCTTTCTCTAATGACGCGAAATCCAAATCAGCAATGTCATCCTCATTCAGATTGTGCTTTTCAATCAATTGTGAAATTAAGCTTGTCACCATTCGAAGTTGAATATCATTCGGTGCAACTTTCGATCGATCAACACTTGATTCATCTCCCTGGCTATTTGCATGAATAACGGGAACATCTGTTCTTGGCGTCTTCAATGTTAATACATTCTCGAAAGTTGGCGCGTTCGCAGTTCTACTTCCCAATTTCCATTTATCCTTCGGTATACCAAGAAGATTCAAAATTGTAGCAATTACAGAAGTGTGATCATACGGAGTATCTCCCTCCGCTCTGAAAACCGTCGATGCTTCAATTTGAGGAGAAACCAATATCAATGGTACGCGTACACCAAATCGATCAAACTCAAAATTCTCTTCACTCGAAACTGGTGCGTTATTTCCATCTGTTGGATCTGCCCACGGTGCTTTTGCTCCCCAAGGAGTTTTCGTATGATCGTATGTTCCCCCGTGTTCATCAAAATTGATAATGAACAAGGTTTCCGCCCAAGCATCTGCATTTGAAGTAAGAGCGTCGTAAATACTCTTTACAAACTTCTCCCCTGGTGCCAAATTTGTAGGCGGATGATAATCAGAACCCTGGAATTCAATGCCTGAAATTAACCCTATCCCCCATGATGGCTCAAGGAAGCTGAACTTTGGAAGTGTTCCTGCCTTAGCATTCAAAAGAAAAGCGTCCATATTGTCAAAATGTGCATCAAACGCGGAACCTTGAATTTGCTCCATCAAATCCCTAGTATATGAATATCCATCTATACCCAGAATGTCTTCGAACAGTGTTCCGTCACTGTAATAATGCATCCAATCCGATGTAGATCCCAACCCATTTTCTGACAAAACATTCCAAATGGTTTTTTGGTTGAATTGTTGCCCCGTCGGCTGACTTAAACCTGGCCATGAATAGTTCGTATTCCGATTATTGACCCAGGCTTCCAACTGCTTCGTCTTCGAGTTTAAGCCAAGTGAGTTACCACATGCCGCAAAGGCTCTGTTGCAATTCGTTTGCGTTGGAACAGAACTAAAGTATCGATCAGAAACCGCAAAGTTTTTCGCTAATCCGTTCAAAACGGGAAGTTCCTCAGGAGTATATGACTGCATAATCTGCTCTGGAAAATAATTGAAGCTCTCAAAATCTTTGTAGAAGCCACCCATCGTTGCTGGTGTTTTAGGAAGTGGAGTATCACTCTCGAAGACTTGCATTGTCACATGACCGAATTCTTCATGCGGATCATGGATGGGAACGTTCATGTTGTTATTCGTTCCTTTTTGGATAAAGTGTTTTTGCCCTTTCGGTCCGAGATTGAAGAATTCCGTACTCAACCCATCATAAGTTGGATCCTTCTCCTTTGGAATTGTCACCGCAGGAGGGTTGTTTTCGTCGTATAACCAGCCGAGAACCTGATCAGCAGATCGGTTCTCGAGCATGAGGTATACTATGTGCTTAATGTTTGACATAGTGATTGATTAAAAGTGTGATTAGTTTTGAGGAAGTCCAAAGGATACATCGATCGTTCCTCCATTTGGACCATTAGTTATTTGGAATTGGCATAAACCATCGCCACCCTCAGCAATCCAAACAAATTTTCTTTCTCTTAGTGTGAAGGACGATAATGTTTCAAATTTGCCTGTTGTCATGTTTAGTTTAACAATGTTGTATCTAGCATGGCTCGCCATGTCAAAGCACCCATTTAGTACGTCTTGACTTGCTTCTATTCCTTGTGTTGGATATGACTGACCTTGAGGAATGAATGATTGATCCCAAGACCCTGTTCCATCCATACAGTTACCTCCCTCATACTGAACCTTGATTAGTTCTGGTGAATTATTCGTTACTGTTACGTTTGCTGACCATCCCATATTATATGAATTTAAGTGTTCCTACTCTATTGAAAATTGGCTTTTCGGATTCCGCCAACTTGGAATTATTACTTCGGTAAGATTCTGATGACGTATCTATTCCCTTCACTACTAATTGAGAAATCGAACTGACCTTCCCCAGTTACAGAGGGTCGTCCAACTACTGGAACATCCAGATAAATCATTCCAGAATTCATTTCGAGACTCGAAAAGAATACGGATAAAGAAGCACCACGTTCTGGAGAAATGGGCTCTTGAACTCCAATGATTTGCAAATCTCCTCCCTGTTTCAATGTACATGGCAATGAAGGGTCACTACTCCAA
>JBFHGY010000365.1:0-4176 GCA_041582905.1 Crocinitomicaceae bacterium
TCTGCAACAGGTCGATGAATGGGAAAACCGAGATCAGAAGCTTGATCGATAAATTTATCGAGGTATTTCCCCATTTTTTCGCCTTTCCACGGCGCAACAGCTCCTTCGTATACACTTAAATCGCGGTTGGGAATCACCAAATTACGGTCGATACCAATCACTTGACCAAATCCTTCGCAGGTTTTACATGCTCCAAACGGATTGTTAAAAGTGAAAAAGTGTTCCGTAGGCACTTGAAATTCCATTCCATCCAACTCAAACCGATTCGAGAAGGATGTGTTTTTTTCGTCTTTCATTGTTCGGATGACACACTCGCCACCTCCTTCAATGAACGCCAGCTGCACAGAATCGCCATATCTAGATACGGCATTATCATCAGAAAAGTCCACGGCAATTCGGTCGATTACAAGAAAGGCATCTTTGATGTTTTTTGGAGCCTTTTCGAGAATGTCATCTAGGTCAACAAAACCATTGTCCAACCATAGTCTGACATACCCTTGTTGTTTCAATAATTCCAATCGCTTTTCTGGACCATACGTTTCTGTTCCAATCAGCGGGCACAAAATCAAACAGCGATCTCCCGTTTCTTGTTGTCTCAAAAAGTCGACGACATCGGATACGTTGTGTTTTTTCACTTCATTTCCCGAAATAGGGGAGATGGTTTTACCGATTCGTGTGAACAGTACTTTGAGGTAATCATAAATTTCCGTGCTTGTTCCAACTGTGGAGCGCGGATTGTTGGAGATCACTTTCTGCTCGATGGCAATAGCTGGAGCGATTCCTTTAATGTAATCGGCTTCAGGCTTGTCGAGTTTTCCCAAGAATTGACGCGCATACGAAGATAAACTCTCAATGTAGCGACGTTGTCCTTCTGCATATAAGGTATCAAAGGCAAGCGACGATTTTCCTGAGCCAGAAAGTCCTGTGATAACAGTAAATTTTCCATGCGGAATCTTGACGTCGATATTCTTCAAATTGTGCACTCTTGCACCTTTAATTTCGATTTCCTTTTGCTTCGCTGAGGGAGATTTTATTGCCATACATCAAAGATAAACAACGGAAGAATGGAAAAAGACAAAATGGAAAAATGTTTTAAAAAATTTGGTAGTTCGAAAAAATGACGTAGTTTAGTGATTCAATTCATAATTAAAAACACACGGCGTATAGCAAAAACTTTACTTTAAACTACAGTTTGGATCAATTAAACTACGAAAGTAAAAGTTATGGCTATGAATGAATTCGAAGACCGTGAGTTGGTAAGTGCATATCTTGGTGGAAGTGAAAAGGCGTTTGAAACATTGTTGATGCGTCATAAGGATAAAGTGTATCGTTTTATATACACAAAAGTGCGCGATGGTGCGCTCGCTGAAGATATTTTTCAAGACACGTTTATTAAAGTCGTGAGAACCTTAAAGGGAGGTTCCTATAATGAAGAAGGTAAGTTTTTACCTTGGGCAATGCGTATTGCGCACAACTTGGTGATCGACCACTTCCGCAAGAAGAACAAGGTACGTATGGTATCGGAATCGAGCTCTATGCGTGAAGATTACAATATTTTCCATACCATCGACAACGATGAACTGACAGTAGAAGAGTCAATGTCGCAGGTAGAACTGGAAAAGCAAATGGTAGATCTCATCGATTACCTGCCAGATTCGCAACGCGATATTTTGAAGAAGCGTATTTTCAAGGAAATGTCATTTAAGGACATCGCAGAGGAAGAGGATATTAGTATCAATACTGCTTTAGGGAGAATGCGTTACGCATTGATTAACCTTCGTAAGTTGATTGATAAGCACAATATGGTAACGCACTTTTAAGTTGTGTTTCGGCTAAGCTGAACATCTAATTACTATTTTTACTGAAAAAAAGTATGGCTACAGGCAAGCGAAAAGGTACGTTCAAGAAAGTGTTGATTGGACTTCTAGTTGTTTTTGGTGTAATGCAATTCTTCAGAATTGATAAGACCAATCCGAAAGTGGAAAAAGCAAAGGACTTCTTGGCGATTACACAGCCACCTGCGGATATCGAAAAGATGATTCGTTCAGCTTGCTACGACTGTCACTCCAATGAAACGGTATATCCGTGGTATTCAAATGTTGCTCCAGTTTCCTGGTTTTTGTCTCATCATATTGAGGAAGGTCGTGAGCATTTGAATTTCTCTGTTTGGGGAGATTACAAGGAAGGAAAGGCGAATCACAAACTGCATGAGTGTGAAGAAGAGTTGGAAGAAGGTAAAATGCCATTGAACTCTTACACATGGACGCACGGAGACGCGAAACTTTCTGATCAACAAAAGAAAAAATTGGCAGAGTGGTTCGAAAATCAAATGACTGAATCGGAAGAAAGTCGAGAGTACTAAGAATTTCTCCATAACGAAATAAGAAAACGCAAGAGTCCCATCTACTCTTGCGTTTTTTGCTTTACATAGGTCGGAGCTTATTGCTTATTCGGGCCCGTATTCAATACGTACTTTGCACCATTTGAATTAGAAACCGTATTGCTTTCTTCTTGTGAGGCATCCGCTGTAGTATAAGAATGTGTTCCAAGAGATTCATCTTTGAATGTATCTGAATCGTAAAGTCCAATCACAAGCGTACTTTTGTATTCGATGGGTAGGTTCACAACCCAAGGATTGTTGTCATCTGGTGACATTGACTCATAACCTGAGCTTGGGAAGCGTTTATCGCGACCACCGTCAACAGAGTATTTGATGTATACTTCATCGTGTCCCATTTCTGATGTGTTTTCGCAGACGATTGACTGCAAGTAGATAGTTACTGAATTTGCCATTTTTCTAAGTTTTAGTGAATAATAAATTACTGTGATATTAGGTTCGATCCAGATGGGGAACTAAGAATCATTACCGTTCGATCACATCACAAAGCTAGGTGTGTTAAGCAGCTTTTTTGTCCATAGAAATCGCTAAAAATGGAATTCGCGTATATCCCGAAAAGCACCCGTATTTCTACCCGTTTTCAGTGCTGTCACTTGTTATGCTTTTGATATTCCGTACTTTGTTTACGTTATTCACGAATGAGATAAATAGTAATAAGATGAGCAATAATCGAGATGAATTGGAAGGAACTGTGCATGCAGTGAGTTTTGCAGAAGCGATGGAATGGACAGCCTCATGGCAGGAGATCATTAACCCAAATACGGGAAAACCCTTTCCGAAATCATACACATTTGATAAGATTGATTTTGAGGAAATCCTCAACCAAGATGATATACGGTATATTCGGGTGTATCCGGCTATGAAATCGGATGGAAGCGTTACGATGTTGGCGGTGGGTGCAGACTCAAACAATAGAGACATCATTCATATTGGTTCCGATGCGAGCGGTATTTACGATTTCGCTACGCCGTGTCCAAATACATGTGGCGACAGTCCTTTGAATCACAGTAATGAATAGTAATGCTGGGGTTTACGCTTGTTGAATTGTTTGCTACGCTTGCTCCGCTTCCCATTCTTATAGCGGCAGGAATTGGCTTATTTCGAATCCAACATGCCTCACAACAGAATCAATATATCGTTCTGCTCGTTGTTCTTGCCTCAATGGCTCAAGTAGTAGCAACAGTTATGTGGTGGGAGCAATTGAACAATATGTTTGTATCCCACATTTTTACGACCATCGAGTGCTTTCTGTTATTGGGATATTATTCTTATCAGTTCGAAGAAAAAGGGCGAAAAGCGGTTCGTATGACTGCGTTACTATTTGTGGGATTTTCCATTTCTGATTTCATCATGTCCTACAATAACTGGAGCATGAATGCTTTCTCGAAAGGAATCGAATGCGCTTTGTTGATTCTTGTTTCGCTTCTTACTTGGATGAAAACAATGATGGATATGAGCGAGTCGAACTTGCTTTCCAAACCGTTTTTCTGGGTCAATTCTGCTGTACTGGTTTACTTCTCTGCAAGTAGTTTGTTGTTCATTTTTAGTGAATCTATTCTGAACAGTGAGCGCAAGATTGGACTGTGGTTGTGGGCGATTCACCTCTTTTTTATGACAATCTATTATTTATTGATAAGCATTGGTTTATGGAAGATGCCCCGGAAATAGTATTTGTAAAGCTGGTGGCTTCTGGAATGTTGCTTGCATTCGGGTTAGCCGCTGCCATTGTGTTATTCGTGCTAATCTATCAGAAACGCATGGCGAAGCAAGCACTGAAA
>JBFHGY010000366.1:0-4170 GCA_041582905.1 Crocinitomicaceae bacterium
AGTAAGCCAGCCGCTGGTGTAGTATTGATTTCAAAGCACTCTGAAAACCATTTCGGATCCAAACCAAATTGCGCATCTACCGTCCAATCGCCATCGCTGATCGTGTGCATGACACCTGTCACATAGATTTTCCCATTGAAACGTTCACCTACGCCTTCCAATTTCAAGGTTGTATTCGGTTTTACTCCAGCGATTCCCTGAAATTTCACTCTACCTCTTACTTTGGACAATTGCTGATACAACATGGTAGCGTCTGACCAGTCTTGTAGTTCTTTTTCATCGAGATTTCCACCATGTCGCAGCTCCAAATTATCGAGTTCAATCACTTTTGCGAGATCACTGCTTGACAGGTTTCCATTCAAGCTCACCGAAGGATCTTTTCCTTCTGCTTCCACAATCTTTTGATCCGCTTGATTCCAACTGTAAGAAGTTACTTTCTTTAGCTGATGACGTGCGTCAATCTCACCATCGAAATCGAGCATGGTACTTCCGTAAGCGATTGTTTCCACCTCAGCTTGTCCCAAATCAGGTTTCGCAATGGTCAATTTTCCATCATCTGCGATACACAATTTTCCGTTTGCTTGAGCACGAGAGAGAACGAAGTCCCAATCAGTTGCATTGTACTGAACCAATTCTTTGTGCTCGAATTGAGTGGCTTCTACATCCTTCGATAAGGAATAAGTGCCGATAATGTCTTCAAAGATGTCACTGTCTTTACTATCGTAAAAATAGGCCGACTTCCGACCGACAGTCATCTTCACTGCTTCATCCTTGCATTCGATGATGAGCATGGATGTGTTTTTGCGGATTTTAATATTGTGTTTAATGATGATTCCCTTGAATACCGTTTCCTCATCGGAGTGGTATCCAACTTTAATCTCCACCTTCTTTCCAGGAATGAGTAAATCTTCATTACTGAGTGCGAAATCCTGCGTGGTTGTATCGCCGTCACTGACAATAATTGTTGCCGTTGGGATTCGATTAATCTCCTTGGAAATGGAAATAGAATGAACGTGTTCAGCACCAGAAATAGGGTTCCCTTCCACCAACACAGTGTAGGTCACCAAATCTGGATTCTTATTCGTTTGTATCACTCCGCTGTTGTTCATTTATGCGTTTTTTTCGATGGGTGGGAATACGATTTTTTGACCTGGTGTCAACTTTCGAAAGTTGGTTAATCCGTTGACTCTTGCCACTTCGAGGTAGTACTTGGGATCGCCGTAAATTCTATGCGTCATCAATGGTAAATTATCCCCTTCTTTCACGATGCGATAGTGCGTTAAATCGGGCGAAGACTTCTTTTCTCGAGCCGCTCTTTCCGCTTCGGCAATGAAATTTTTGAACGTGACTTTTACAATGGCACGAATCGGCTTCCCGCTAGAATTGAACAGTTTGTATTCAATGTTGAATTCCGTTACTACTCCAGGAAATAGCAAATCGCCCCATGACACTTTTAGGTAATTTGGACTGTGAATGTCACCATTAAATTCATAGGTAATCTTCTTGAACTCGTTGATATCATCGATCACTCCATTTTCCTGAGCTGGTGAATCTTTAAATACGCCCGTTCGATCGAACAAAAACTCCAACGTCAAGTTTTCAGGCAAGGAACGATGAAATTTCACGCCACCTTTACTTGATCCCGATGCATTTTCAATGGCATATTCCGACTTAAAATTCAACGAATACGACTCAGGATTAATTGCTACTTCGTACGGTTTATTGTCATCCGTAAGAAATAACTCTGAGTCAAACGTTGGATCGCTAAACGCCCGAATCATCAATTTTTGGAGTTTTCCATCTTGCGCCATAATGCTTCTCTATCTTTCGTCTTTATTCTTTATCACCTTCATTACCTGATCAAGGCATTCCTGAACGAGTTCTTCTTTTCCTCCACCGTCAGATTTTGCAGATTGCTGTCCGCCCTCTTTTACATTGATCTTGATATGCAATTCCTTAATTTCAATTGGCATCTACTTCGACTTTAAAATAGTTGTAGGACAGTTCCAGTGTTTCCATCAGAATTTTACTCTCTTGAGCATTCAAATCGTCGACCGCCCATTTGACTGGAATCGCATGTGTGATTTTCCATGTGACAATTGGTTTGATTTCTTCCTTTTTCTTTTCTCCTTCGGAGCTGTAGAGAGAAATCGTTAGGTCTAAGGGTTTGAACTCAAAATTCTCAAAGGCATTTTCACACCATTTAATCAATCCTGATGTCCGCAACAAGCCCCGTTTGAGAACCAAGTTCGGAAACTTGGTTCTCCCCGGTAACTTATGTTTAAAGCGGTTTTCTCCTCCCTCGGCAAATTCTTCCGTTTCAATATCAACGGATAACCCACTGACTGATTGGAAATACACATCTTCTCCAACTTCGCCTTCAAGTCCTTCAAACTTGACTTTAAAACGGAAACCAAGGGGCGGATAATAACTCATCTATCTTAATCGTTTACGATTGTTAATCCTTCATGAACGATTTCCATCGATTCGATTGCCGCCTCGCTCGCGTCCGCTTTCATACTAGCAGATTGAACTTTTGTAGGCCATGCATTCGCTACGTTGTATGTGATTACAGGATCACCATCTTCGTTCAACAATTTGATCGTAATATCACGACGCTCAATTGTATTTAATTGAACCGTGTTCCACCAATCGTAGTACTCGTTATCACTTGCGAATACACCTCGCTTCAATGTGATGTTCGAATACTTCTGCATTCCAGGCATTTTGATTTTACTGTGAACCGGGCTCGCACCGTGACGGTACTCGATTACTTCTGTTTCTACATCTAATCCTGAGACTTCAGTGAAACCGATTTTGGTTCCTCCCCACTCTACTTCAAATCGGAAGGTTACCAATGGATATGGATTACTCATTTTTTTCTTTTTTAGTTAGTTAAATAAATTGATTACGCTTCCTGCATTTTGTGAGAGAAACGGAGGATGATGAATTCTGCTGGACGTACCGCAGCCATTCCAATTTCCACGATCATTCTTCCTTCAAGAATATCCTGAGCTGTCATTGTTTGTCCCAATCCAACTCTTACGTAGTAAGCTTGCTCAGCCTTAGCTCCAGCCAAAGCACCTGCTTTCCATTGTAGATTCAAGAAGTTTTCGATCATAGCTCGAACGCGTACCCATGTACTTGCGTCATTTCCTTCAAATACAAATTGCTCCGTTGCCTTTCCAACAGACTCTTCCACCATATTGAAGAAACGACGTACGTTGATGTAACGCCACTCATTGTCATTACCTGCAAGCGTTCTTGCTCCCCAAACGAGTGTTCCTTTTCCTGTAAATGTGCGAATCGCATTGATTGATTTACCCGTTGTATGCACATTCAAATCTGCTTGTTCATCGTGCGAAATTTGAAGTGTTGGCTTGATAACGTAGCTCAAGCTCACGTTTGCTGGTGCTTTCCACACTCCACGCGTTGAATCAATGCGAGCGTAGATTCCTGCCATTGCGGCCGCTGGAGGCAAAGTCATTGAAAGCGCACTAATTTCCAACTTAATCTTGTTGTATGTTGCATTGTCGATATCTTCAATTGTACCAAGAACACGTCCGTTCATCGCACCATTGTTCGTATCCACTTTATTATCTGAAGCGATTTGAACCGCCGCCTCAATTGCATCGATGTTTGTTACTACATTTTGGATCAAATATGGAGATGGCGCATCGTATTCTGTTGGAACACCGCTACCGAATGTATACGCAACAATTTTCTCAACTGTCGTAATCATTTCGTGTACCAATGCAGCTACTTCACCTGATTTTGCTTTTTTCATTGTTGGAATCAATTCCACCAAGGCAGCGTGTGCTTCTTCGATTTTATCTGTTCCTTCAAAATCAGCCAATAAATTAGCCAATGCCGCACGTGTTGCATCATCCGCAGAATCATCGTCGTCTTCCACAGAAGCAATCACAGAATTTGCATCCGCTTCTACTTTGTCTTTGATTTCGATGAGTTCTCCTAATTTCTCCACCAAAGATTCCAACTGTGCCCCTGCAAACGTCTTACACGTAGCCACTGTACTATCTCCCAACGGATCAGAATCAGAAATATATCCGAAACCTGTTGTTCCATTGAGGTCGTATGTGAAATCAATTACTTCTTTAAAAAGTCCTGAATATGCTTCTGGATCTGTAATATCCAACAGTTCATCCACTG
>JBFHGY010000367.1:0-4158 GCA_041582905.1 Crocinitomicaceae bacterium
TATTCAAGCAATCAATGATGCCGATGGATTGACGTACATGGTTGTTGTCGTTACGTACACAGAAGTAGATGGTGAATTGTACGAGAGTGCGACCATTCTTTCGTTTAAGAAGTTCGACAAGGATTGGAAATTGTACAACATCGACATGGCTGGGTAAACTCAGCTAATTTCTTTTTGACATGCGTAAGGCACTCCCACATCTTCGAAAAACGGCTTCGATAATATTGATTAGTCTCGAAGTGTTCGTGGGATTTATCTGCTTCTATTTCACCTTTGCGTTTTATGGAATGATTTTCTCCTGTGGAGATGATGATCCGAACAAAGAAATTGCCGTGTATATTCGGTCGAATGGCGTACATACGGATATCTGTATTCCTACGGTGTCTGAACAGAAAAACTGGTTGTCCGACTTTGATTTACAGGATTACGAAGACAAAAGCAAAACAGGCTACGTTGGAATTGGTTGGGGAGATAAAGGTTTCTTCCTCGATACGCCTACGTGGGCTGAATTAAAAGCGTCTACGGCCGTGAAAGCAGTCTTCTTGCCGAGTCCAACTGCCATGCACGTAGAGTTCATGGATGAACCTGCGGCATCAGAACAAATTAGAGAGGTGAAGATCTCAAAGAAGAATTATCGAAAACTGGTAAAATTCATAGAGTCAACATTTCGACGGAAACAACAACAGCCCATTTTGATTCCTGGACACGGATACGGCATGACGGATAATTTTTACGAAGCATTCGGGAATTATCACCTCTTCAATACCTGTAATGTTTGGACCAATGACGCGATGAAGTCAGCTTCCATTCCAACATCTATTTTTAGTGTCTTCCCAGAGGGAAATCTAATGCACCTCGAAAAGTGAGTTTAGACGAATTTCCATTTCCGATACGCAAGATTATTCACGTTGATATGGACGCTTTTTTCGCTTCCGTTGAGCAACTGGACAATCCTGAATTACGCAATAAACCCATTGCAGTGGGTGGATCGAAAGAACGAGGAGTGGTGGCGGCTGCGAGTTACGAGGCTCGAAAATTTGGTGTGCGTTCTGCCATGCCAAGTGTCATTGCTGCACGAAGATGTCCCGATTTGATTTTTGTGAAGCCACGATTCGATCGATACAAAGAGGTTTCAAGTGTGATTCGCGACATCTTTCATGAATTCACCGATTTGGTAGAGCCTCTATCACTCGACGAAGCGTTTCTCGATGTGACGGAGAATAAGTATCAACATCAGTCAGCAACGGTGTTGGCAGAGGCTATTCGATTTCGAATCAAGGAGGAAACGGGATTAAATGCTTCGGCAGGTATTTCGATCAACAAGTTTGTGGCGAAGATTGCCTCAGATATCAATAAACCGAATGGACAGAAAACCATTCCGCCGGAGGAAGTGCTCAGCTTTTTAAGTCAATTGCCCATTGAGAAATTCTTTGGAGTAGGGAAGGTGACGGCCGAAAAAATGAAACTCCACGGAATTTTTAATGGAAGTGATTTACGGCATAAGTCACGAGCGTATTTGAGTCAATATTTTGGTAAATCGGGCACGCATTTCTACGACATTGTTCGAGGGGTTCAGCATAGCGAAGTGAAACCTGATCGGATTCGAAAGTCCATTGCAGCGGAGCGAACGTTTTCCAAGGATATCAGCACGGAGAACTCAGCGCTGGAGTTACTGGAAAAGATAGCCGAAGAATTAGAGCGAAGAACAAAGAAATCCAAAGTGAAGGGGAAAACGATTACCTTGAAGTTGAAATACGCCGACTTTACGGTTCAAACGAGGAGTAAAACGCTTTCAGACTTTGTGTCTACGTCCGCAGAGGTCTTTCCCGTCATTCAGGAATTACTACTTCAGGAATCTCTGAAAATGCCAGTGCGCTTGTTGGGAATCTCCCTATCAAAATTGAACACGCAAGAGCCCGACGAAGACGCCGTTTCTTTTCAAATGAAGATGGAATTCTAGTTATTCGAAGAAGGTCGTAATTTCCTCACTCATCGGATTTACATTCGATCCAAAAACAGCTTCTAACTCTCCGTTTTCTGAAATTACATACTTCTGAAAATTCCACTTCACGCTTGAGTCTTGTGAACCATTCTTCGATTTATTGGTGAGCCATTCGTACAGCGGATGTTGATCTTTCCCTTTAACATCTACCTTTTCCGTCAATTGGAAGCTGACACCATAATTTTTCTCACAAAACGTAGCGATTTCCTCCGCTGTGCCCGGTTCTTGATTCAAAAATTGATTACACGGAACACCTAAAATGGTCACTTTTTCTCCGTACTTCTCATGTAATTCCTGTAGATCTTTATACTGAGGTGTGTATCCGCATTTAGATGCAACATTCACAATCAAAAGCTTCTTTCCTTTGTAATCATTCAAGTTCAGAGCGTTTCCATCCAAAGAATTGATTTCAATATCGTAGATAGAAGTTTCGGTTTGAGCGTGTGATGGAGTTGCAAACAATCCAACAAGAAGTGCCAAAAATATACGTGTAAACGATTTCACACCTAATAATTTAAGTTGTTATGTTGATTTAAGAAAGTTCAGGAAGAAGAAAACTCAACCTTATACTGACATGAAACTAAAGTTCGAGTTGATCACAGATAATTCATCTGAATTGACCGTAAGAAGCGGAATTTGCTGCTCATTTTCGATCATAGTTTGAATAAATGAATTCGGTGATGGAAGAATTCCTTCTTTGAAGTAAGCGGCAGCGATGATATCAGCATCTACATTTTGTGAATACTTCAATAATTCATTCTCATAGGATTCTTCACGGTCAAGGTTCACAATTTCATAATCGATCTGATGCTCATCCAAGTGACGACGTGCGATCAACTGATTTGCTTGTGTCTTCTTATTCAACCAAGAATCGGAGTCGTGGTAACCCACCAAGTGAATTTTCGCTTTGAATTTCTGAGCCATCGAACTAGCAAACGTGATGATCTGGAGACTTTCCTTCGCAAAAGAGAAAGGCATCACAATCGTGTTGATTTTCTCCACCTTTTTCTTTCCTTGCGTGATCAAGAAAGGAGAACTCGCATTGCTAATCATTTTTACAGCATGACTACCAAATAATTTCTGCATTCCTTTCGCTCCATGCGTTCCCATAACAATAAGCGAAGCCTTCAAAATGTCTCCTGCTTTACCTACATCTTCGAAAAGATCTCCCACGATCACTTTAGTTGTTACGCGACCTTGATCTTCTGAACTCATTGAAGACACTAAATTCTTAAATAATTGACGCGCTTCAATTCGATCGGAAGTTTTACTCACTACGTGAAGTAGATATGCGGTTCCGTCATTTGCTTCTGCTAAGTCAAGCGCTAGTCGAGTTGCGCCATCAGAAACTTCTGAAAAATCGTGTGGTACAAGGTAAATAGGATGTTTAAACATAGTATGCAATTTAGCTGGATAAAGGTAATTAAATTCTTGGCGCGATTTTGGATTAATCGGGAAATAATCTGAATAGATTTCAGTATATTTATATGAAACGTAATATTCATTGATGAGAAAAATACTACTAGGTCTCGTATTGGTTTCGAGTACCGCAACTTTCGCTCAATCAGTTACTCCTGAAGTCACAGCCACCGCGGGTGCGCATTTTGCCATTCCGAATTATCAAATGAGCTGGACATTGGGAGAACCGATTACCCAGACGCTATCGAATTCGTCCGCACAATTCACTCAAGGATTTCAACAAAGCAACATTTCGGTTGTAGGAATAGACGATTATGACTTTTCCTACGAAGTAGAGGTTTTCCCGAATCCTACAGTGGATGTCGTGCATGTGAAATTATCTGAATTTGTCCAGGAAGGACGTATCTCCATTGTGGATCCAACAGGGAAACGGATTTACGAAAATGAGATGGACTCGGATGATTTTATATTGGACTTTGCTCCGTATGCTCAGGGAACCTACTTTTTAAATTTCAGCAGTTCGAATGGGGAATTGCTACACACAGTTAGACTTCAAAAAATCAAATAACATGAAAAAATATTTACTCATACTAGCGGTTGCGCTAGCAACGAATTCGTTTGCTCAATCTCCTGAAGGAATCAATTATCAAGCGGTTGTGAGAGATGCCTTGGGAGCAACGATCACCAATTCACCTGTTGGATTGAAACTTTCTTTGTTGCAAACTTCAAGTACAGGA
>JBFHGY010000368.1:0-4131 GCA_041582905.1 Crocinitomicaceae bacterium
CTCCAGATCGAAGAAATGGATTTTGTCCGTGCCTTAATTTCGAAATTGTATCCTTCTGTTGTGAGCGATTCCTTGATGGGTTGTACAAACTTGCGGATGAAACGATTACGCGCATCCTTCGTTGACTTCAGTTTTCGTTCAATATCGAGGTAAATAGAAGGCTCCGTGTACCGAAGTGCTAAATCTTCCAATTCACTTTTGACAGAATACAATCCAAGGCGATGAGCAAGTGGCGCGTACAAAAACTTCGTTTCCGAAGCGATCTTCATCTGTTTGTCTGGACGCATGCTTCCCAGTGTTCGCATGTTATGCAAGCGATCCGCGAGTTTGATGATCACCACACGGATATCATCAGAAATGGTCAGGACCATTTTACGGAAGTTCTCCGCCTGAACAGAAGCATTTTCATCAAACACTTCCGGAATTTTCGTTAATCCATCGATAATCGCGCGAACACGTAATCCGAATAGATCCTCGATATCTTCTAGGGTGATATGTGTATCTTCAACCGTGTCGTGCAACAAAGCACACACAATGGCCGTGGGACCTAACCCCATTTCTTCGGCACAGATTCGCGCTACAGCAATCGGGTGATAGATATACGGTTCACCCGACTTACGTCGCATTTCTTTGTGAGCATCTACCGCAACATCGAACGCTTTTCGAATCATGCGTGTATCTTCTCTGCTGCGATCTTTCACATTGCGCAACAGACCACGAAAGGCATTTAGAATCTCCTTTCTTTCCTTCTCAAGATCGATATTTGCAGGTACTTCGCTCACTCTATTATTTCATTACGTTGCTGGTAATACTTTGGCCGCTACTTCTCCGAATCCGATACGAACCCCCTCTTTTTCACAGTATCCACGCATGATAACCGTATCGTTATCGAGGATGAATTTTCGTTCAGAACCGTCAGGCATTGGAACCGACTTTGTTCCCTTCCAAGAAATCTCCAACATCGATCCAAATTCTCCTTCTTCTGGTCCACTGATTGTTCCTGATCCCATGCAGTCTCCCACTCGGATGTTACATCCGTTTACAGTGTGGTGCGCCAACTGTTGGTTCATGTTCCAATACATGTATTTGAAATTCGAGTGACAAACAGCTACTTCATCTTGTCCTTCTGGTTGGATGAATACCTCCAAATTCATATCGATATGCTTGTCTCCCTCATACTCCAAGTAAGGTTGTACTTTAGGATCTTGAACAGGTCCTGGAATGCGGAATGGCTCCAAAGCGTCCAATGTTACGATCCAACAAGAGATGTGCGAAGCAAAGTTCTTCCCTAGGAAAGGTCCAAGCGGAACGTATTCCCATCCTTGAATATCACGTGCGCTCCAGTCGTTGAGCAATGCCATTCCAAAAATGTAATCGTCGGCTTCTGCTGTTGTAATTGTTTCACCTAAAGGTTTTCCTTGATAGGTGAAAAATGCCGTTTCCAATTCGAAATCCAAAAGATTTGACGGTCCGTATACTGGAACTTCAGCCGTAGGTGGCTTCTTTTGTCCCTTTGGACGGTGAAAATCTACTCCTGAAGGAACAATAGAACTTGAACGTCCGTGGTACCCAACAGGGATGTGCTTCCAGTTTGGCAAAAGCGCATTGTTCGGATCACGGAACAAGCATCCAACGTTGAATGCGTGTTGTTCGCTTGAGTAAAAATCCGTGTAATCACCAATCTCGATTGGCATGAGCATCGTTACCTCATCCATGGACACCAACACTTGATCAACATGATGTTGTTTCCCTTGCAGATCGTTGTTATCCGATTGAAACAATTTCGAAAGACGCTCGCGTAATTTTCGCGTTCCCATCTTCCCCTTCAACATCATTTTGTTGAGCGAATTCGTATCAAAATCCTCTAATACAAAAGGAAGGTTTTCCATGTACCCGAGAACAAATAGCGACTTCAAATCGATGGCGAAATCACCAATTCGAGAAGCTACACGTGGTTTTCCTTCTCCAACTTGAATGACTCCAAATGGAAGATTTTGGATGGGAAAATCAGACTCTTTTGATATTTCTACCCACGAAGTTAATGTTGGGTTGTTTGCTGGTAAATTCATGCTCTTCGTACTTTTATATTAAACGTTGAAGCGGAAATGCATCACATCTCCATCTTCGACAATGTATTCTTTTCCTTCTACGCGAAACTTTCCTGCTTCTTTCACTGCTGATTCACTACCGAATTCAACAAAATCGTTGTATTTCATTACCTCAGCTCGGATGAATCCTTTTTCGAAATCTGTGTGAATAACACCTGCCGCTTGTGGCGCTGTCATTCCCTTTTTGATGGTCCAGGCACGTACTTCTTTTACTCCGGCTGTGAAATAGGTTTCCAAATCAAGAAGAGAATAAGCCGAACGAATCAAACGGTTCACACCTGGTTCATCTAAACCAAGCTCATCTAGGAACATTTGACGCTCTTCATATTCTTCCAATTCAGTGATGTCTGCTTCGATTTTCGCACCAATCACCAGTACTTCTGCGTTTTCATCCTTCACGGCTTCACGCACAGCATCAACGTATTTGTTACCTGATTTCACAGACGCTTCATCCACATTACACAAATACATTACGGGCTTTGATGTAATCAATTGGAAAGATTTCATGACTGCTGCTTCCGTCTCGTCCAAATCTAAGGTACGAACAGATAGTCCATTCTCCAAAGCTTCTTTCGCGCGTTCAGCTAATCCGTGCTCTTTAATAGAATCCTTGTCTCCTGATTTAATAACACGAGCAAGACTACTAATCTTCTTCTCAACAGTTTCCAAGTCCTTTAACTGAAGCTCAATATCGATGATTTCCTTATCAGCTATCGGATCTACTTTTCCATCGACGTGAATAACATTTCCGTCATCAAAGCAACGCAACACATGGATAATGGCATCTGTTTCTCGAATGTTTGCCAAGAATTGATTTCCGAGTCCCTCTCCTTTCGAAGCACCTTTCACCAAACCAGCGATGTCTACGATCTCCATGGTTGTAGGAACAACTCGCTCTGGATTTACTAACTTTTCTAGATTCTCCAAGCGAGGATCGGGTACTGAAATCGTTCCTACGTTTGGTTCGATCGTACAAAAAGGATAATTGGCCGACTGCGCTTTGGCATTCGACAAACAGTTAAAAAGAGTGGATTTTCCAACATTTGGCAAGCCCACAATTCCGCATTTTAACGCCATGTAATTTCAATTTTTAACAAAGATAATTGAATGATGGAATTTTCGAAGTGAAATGTACTTTGATTGGGCATGAAGTTTGAGGCTATTTCATTTCAACTTAATACCTTTTTATGAAAATCATTTTAACCTCAGTATTCATTCTCACTTACTTTCTTTCGTATACTCAAACTACCACAGATCAATTAGGCGCTGTCGACTGCAATTTTTCATTTTACTCAAACAGTGTTCATCTTGATGTCATTAAGCAGACACTAATCGAACGAGCCACAGCCGTTGCCCGGAAATCAGAAATTGAAAATGAAAGCTACGGCTATGCATACGCATACACTGAATGGCATTTGGAGTTCGTATCCAACAACGCGATTCAATCAAGATACCGAACGGATGATGAATTAAAGAGCCGTAGACAACAATATCATCTTCAATTCTACAATAAAACAGGAGACCTCTTGATGGAAACGTACATCGGTAAAGACAAATTGAAACTTTGGAAAGGAAAAGTCGATAATGGAATCACCTCGATCTACACCTACTCCTTAAACCTTGTGAATCTTCCCTTGATTCTACTCGACAACGTTTCCGCGATACAAATTGAATTCATCGAACGATAGCGATAGAATCCGTATTTTGCCCAACATGTTCAAAGCAATTTCGTTTTCACTCCTCTGGTCTATTCTCCTTGTTTCGTGTGGAATGGATAAAGATGAGACTTCACTCAATGCGAAAGACATCGCGTACATCCAACAATTGGGTGTCCTCGACTCTACAGAAACAATTGAACTATTCGAATCGAATGGAGGTTTGGAAGGGTTGAAACAATCAGGAAATTTTATCACGAAAAAACGCATTGCGAGCTATTGGATCGAAGATGACAGCCGTAGGATTGAATCCGCGTTCTTTGAGGAAATTGACTCGATGAAATTGACAGACCTTATAACGAAATTGA
>JBFHGY010000369.1:0-4122 GCA_041582905.1 Crocinitomicaceae bacterium
AAAAGTGATTTCATCTTCCTTTTGGAAAATATCAAGTCTCAACTGGGAAGATGTTTCAATGATTTGAAAGAGGAAGATTTGACAAAAATTCATTCCATCCAAGGATTCAAGGTGACGGGGTTTTCAGCAATCGCTCACGTAATGGAACACTTTTCATATCATTCTGGACAAATCACGCTTCTGACCAAACTGCATACAGGAAAAGAGACTGGGTTTTACTCAGAAATGGACCTCAATCAACACAACAATTTGAATTAATCGGAACAACTTTAGCCTGATCGCTAACAACTCAGGTTAAAATGTTAATAACAATCCAACAATTCAATGGCATAAATGCCCTTCTCTTGTATTTTTGCAAGAAATACTTGAATTATGTTGAAAATTGGCGTTCTAGGGGCTGGACATCTCGGAAAAATTCACATCAAATTACTGCTCGAATTATCAGAGAAATATGAATTTGTAGGTTTTTATGATCCGAGCGATGAAAATGCGCAATCGGCCATCGAGACATATCAAGTAGCGCGTTTCGACTCAATTGAAGATTTACTGAATGAAGTAGATTGTATTGATATCGTAACACCAACGCTCTCGCACTTTAGTTGTGCATCTTCAGCGTTAAGAAAAAGTAAGCACGTATTTATTGAGAAACCGGTAACGGAAACGGTAGATGAAGCAAGAAAGCTGATCAACTTGGCGCATGAGGCCGGAGTAAAGGTTCAGGTCGGACATGTGGAACGATTTAATCCTGCTTTCCAGGCTGCGGTTCCTTACTTCAATAAGCCGATGTTTATCGAGACTCATCGCTTGGCGCAATTCAATCCGCGTGGAACCGACGTTCCTGTTGTTCTCGATTTGATGATCCATGACTTAGATGCTATTTTGAGTGTGGTGAAGTCTCCGGTAAAACGAATTTCTGCATCGGGAGTTTCTGTGGTGAGTGATACACCTGATATTGCCAATGCTCGAATTGAGTTTGAAAATGGATGTGTTGCGAACCTTACGGCGAGTAGAATTTCAATGAAAAACATGCGTAAGTCACGTTTCTTCCAAAAAGATGCCTATATCAGTGTGGATTTCCTTGAAAAAGAATTGGAAGTGGTTAGCATGATTGATATTCCAGGAGAACCTGATCCATTCGATATCGTTTTTGATTTAGGAGAAGGAAGACCAACGAAAAAAATCCTCTTCGATAAACCAGAATTAGAACCGGTAAATGCGATCAAGGAAGAACTTTCAACTTTTCATGACGCCATCGTAAATGACACAACGCCAATCGTTCCGCTCGAAGATGGATATTTGGCGTTAGATGTGGCTCAGCAAATCGTCCAAAAATTAAAAGTATCTACTAACCTTGTTGGGCAATAAGCAATCATTTCCAGCGTTATTCTAGGACTACTGATAACTATGAAACATATTTTTACCCTAATCGGGCTCATTTTTATAGCGAGTTCATGCGTGAAGAACAATCCAGATCCTGTTTGGCTTGAAATCAATGAATGGGAACTCGAATCGAATCCTCTTGGGAATCCAGCAGGAGTACTAACACACAATATTACGGATGCATGGGTGTATATCGATGGCGAATTTGTCGGTGTATTCGAAGTGCCGTGCAAAGTTCCTGTGTTGTATACGGGACAGAAAACGGTACGTGTATATCCTGCGATTCGAAACAACGGTATTTCGGCAACGAAAAAGATCTATCCGTTTTTACAGGCGGTTGAAGTCACAACGGATTTTGTGGAGAATGGAACGGTGACTGTTGATCCGGTAACGCGTTATCTCACTTCGACAGAGTTTTGGATTGAGGATTTTGAGAACGTAGGAAACAAATTCGAAGACGATGCAACTTCTTTAACGAGCATGACAACTTCGAACGATCCAGCTGTCTTGGATCCTGCTATCAATGGAAATGTATTTGCTCGGATTAACTTGGATGAAACGGATAATCTATGGGTAGCCTACTCGAAAGGAGGAGGAGATGTCTTGGAGCTTCCTCGTGGACAGGACGTTTTTCTAGAAATTGATTACCACAATACCAATCGTGTAACAACAGGATTGTTGGCGGTGAGTCCAGGTGGAACAGTAGAGAATCCGAATATTCAATTGAATCCGCAGGAGGATTCAGAACTAACTTGGAAGAAAATCTATATTGAGTTAAGAGAAATTGTGGGAGGATCAGATGCTTCTGCACAGTTCCGTTTATCGTTCCGAGCACTGCTTGATGAAGATGATACGGCTGGAGAAATCAATATCGATAACATCAAAGTACTCCATTTCTAAATGAACGCACGCTTACTAACTTTCTTGTTGGTACTGATTGATTGGGTGGCTGCAGTTGTTGCATGGGGCTCTTTCTATTATGTGCGAAAAGTAAAACTGGAACTCGCGGAATTCAACGTGAATGAGTCGTTTTACTATGGCGTGCTATTTATTCCTCTTGCGTGGGTGTTTTTGTACCTCTTGCAAGGAACGTATCATGATGTAAGACGTTTACACCGAATCAAAATATTTAATCTGACCTTTGTTGGAACGGTGGTTGGAGTAGTGTTACTTTTCTTTGTTTTCCTTCTGGATGATGAAATCAATGGATACAAGCAATACTACACATCTGTTTTCTTACTGTTTGCTATTCATTTCTCGGTATCTTTCCTTCCGCGCTTGTTGTTGGTGAGTAGCATTGTTCGACGTATTCATAAGCGAAAAGCTGGATTCCGAACAATGATTATTGGTGGTAGCGAACGTGCCATTGATATTTACAATGAGATTGAAGGGTTACCGAAAGGAACTGGGAATAAATTTGTCGGATTTATCAACTTGAATGGAGTAGATCGTCAACTGGAATCTAAATTGACCTATTTAGGACACATCGATGATGTCGAAGCTATTTTGCGTGCGAATCAAATAGAGCAAGTGATTATTGCAGTGGAAAGTGTAGAGCACGATAAGCTTCGAAATGTGATTTCCCGATTGGAAGGGGGAGATGTAAAAATCAAAATTCTTCCAGATATGTACGATATTTTGTCAGGAACGGTGAAGATGAACAACATTTTTGGCGCCCTCTTGATTGAAGTGAATACGGATGTAATGCCCATTTGGCAAATCATCACGAAACGTATCATCGATATCGTTGCTTCTGCTATTGCATTGGTTCTATTAACGCCCGTTTTTATTGTTTTAGGAATTTTGGTGAAGACGTCTTCTCCGGGGCCCATTCTGTTTTTTCAAGAACGAATAGGGAAGAACGGTGTGGCATTTAACATCATTAAATTTAGAACCATGGTAACCGATGCCGAAAAGGCAGGACCGCAACTTTCTTCTTCAAATGATCCTCGAATCACTAAAGTGGGACGTTTTATGCGAAAGTCACGCTTGGATGAGTTTCCGCAATTCTGGAATGTATTGGTTGGAGATATGTCGCTCGTGGGGCCTCGTCCAGAAAGACAGTTTTACATTGATCAGATCGCGGAGGTAGAACCTCAGTTTCATCAGTTAACGAAGGTTCGACCAGGTATCACATCTTGGGGTCAAGTAAAATACGGCTATGCCGAGAATGTCGATCAGATGTTGGCCCGAATGAAATACGATTTGCTGTATTTGAAGAATCGCACGCTATCACTCGATTTTAAGATCATGTTGTATACCGTATTGATCATTTTTAAAGGAGCAGGGAAGTAGGGACCCGTTGGCTTCGGCTCCGCTCAGTCAACGGAGGAATCGGAAAATCTATTTGAACTTTGAAGAATAATACTAGTTTTTGTTACGCAATTATGGCTTACACCCGTTGGCTTCGGCTCCGCTCAGTCAACGGAGGAATCGGGGAAATTTGGGAAATCTAATTTGGACTTTGAAGGATAATACTAGCGTTTGTTACACAATTATGGCTTACACCCGTTGGCTTCGGCTCCGCTCAGCCAACGGAGGAATCGGGGAAATTGGGGAAATCTAATTTGGACTTTGAAGGATAATACTAGCGTTTGTTACGCAAAATTTGTTGCATAAGCGCCCGGTGGCTGAGCGGAGTCGAAGCCACCGCTTATCTACTTAACCAACACCCGAAACATTTCCTTTTCACCAATAAACCCTTTGAGTTCGTCACCGATGGCTATTGGTCCAACACCAGCA
>JBFHGY010000370.1:0-4119 GCA_041582905.1 Crocinitomicaceae bacterium
CTAGGAGGGAAAGAATTCCCTCCGTCGGCTCCTCGCGAAACTTGAAAATCGGATGCATTTGAACGTCAGGGAGAGTCATTAAATTGCTGCTGCCACAATCTCTTCCACTTTCGCTGGATCAATTGCTTGTCGTTCTCCCATTGCTGTCCAACCTCTTGTTTCGAATACCTCGCGCACGCGCCCTTCGACACCTGCATGATTCTCCGTGTAGTCGGAAATACGTGTATCAATTCCCAATGATTGGAAGAAACTCTCTGTGGATTCAATTGCCTTTTTCGCAATTTCTTCATCACTTCCCGTCAAATTCCAAATACGCTTTCCGTATTGAGCCAATTTTTCCTTCTTATCGTTGAACATCGCTTCGTACAAACGCGGTGCGATAATCGCCAACGTTCGTGCATGATCAATACCGAAAAAAGCGGTTAACTCATGACCAATCATGTGAGTTGCCCAATCTGTAGGCACGCCACAACGAAGTACTCCGTTCAGTGCATGTGTCGCCGACCACATCAAGTTCGCCGCAAGTGTGTAATCCGCAGGATTCTCGATTACTTTTGGACCAATCTCTACCAAGGTCGCGAGAATTCCCTCGGCTTGTCGTTCTTGCAATAAGTTACCGGAAGGATACGTGATGTATTGTTCCAAAGTGTGCATGTACGCATCTACGATTCCATTTGCCAGCTGGCGTTTTGGAAGAGTTGCTACTTGGGTTGGATCACAAAAAGAGAACTGAGGGAAGAACATCGGTCCGCCCATTACGCGCTTCTGCTCAAACTCACTTCTGTTAATGACTGCTCCAGAGTTGGCTTCTGACCCTGTTGCTGGCAAGGTTAACACCGTTCCAAAAGGCACAGCCTCCGTGAAATTACATCCTTCTTTCTTATCGAGCACTTCCCAAGGATCGCCATCGTATTTAATTGCCCCTGCGATGAATTTCGTTCCATCAATAACAGAACCTCCACCCACAGCAAGAATGAAATCGATGTTTTCTGCCCTTCCTACATCTCGTGCCTTCATCAGAGTAGTGTATTCAGGATTTGCTTCAATTCCCTGAAATGGTACCACGTGGAAACCTGATAGTACATCTATGATCGATTGGTACAATCCCGTTTTGAGAATGCTTCCCTGACCGTAGGTCAATAGTACCCGTTCCACCTTGTTTTCCTTTAGTAATTCTGGAAGTCGATTCAATTGATCTTTTCCAAATATGATGCGTGTTGGGTTGTAATACTCGAAGTTTAACATATAGTTTTGTTTACGAAAAATCCCGTCACAAATCCCGATTGTTATCGGCATCTGGACGGGATTCTCAAATTACTTAGATTCTATTAATAGTTACCGTTATCTTTCACGGCATACGCTAGTTTCAGCGCTTCAATTTCTTGCAGTTCTTTACGAATATCGAAGATGATTCCCGTTGGCGCTTTTTCGTCCGCCTTTACACAGGTAATTACTTCTTTCAACGGTTGTTGCATTCGATCAGGCTTTGCCTCGAATTTATCCAACTTCCAACGACGAACAGTGTTCACACTGTACAATTCACCTGGACTTGGCTGTGCAACGTTATCCAAGAACAATGCATATCCGAATTTGAAGTCTTCTAGTCTTGACTTGTTACGAGGAACACCGATGTACAAGAAGTCGATTTCCGAACGTTGTTTGAACGGTGTCATATCTTCCGCACGTACTCCAGTAGGTTGAGTTACCTCTACCGATGGATCGGCATCCTTTGTAGTTGTTGCCACCATAAAGAAGAACAAAAGCATGAATACGATATCGGGAAGCGAGGATGTATTTACACCTGGCGCTTCTTTCTTACCTCCTTTTTTAAACTTTGACATAGTTCTAGTTTTTCGGTGTTACTTCAATGATACGAGCCGGGTACAACAACTCAAGCAATGCCTTTTTCTGCGTGAATTCAGCATCTGTTGGTTCGTTCCCCAAGGTAGTGATGATTCTTCCGTATCCAAATCCCCAAAGTTCTTGTGCTTTTTCGTCACGTAATTCGAACAATGCTTCTTCGATTTCCGATTGAATCTTCGCGAAGTATTCGTATCCAGTTTTGATTTGCACTTCAATACGGATGTGAGCTTGTGGAGAAATCTCAGGAAGTTCAGACTTTCCGTATAACTTCAACGCCTTCTTCTTCTTTTCCCATTCGCTTACTTTCGCCCAGTAGTACTCGATCAATGCAGGGTCTGCATCTTCTACTTCTTCGATTTCTTCTGCTTCCTTTGTTGTTCTTTCGATGTTCTGATCGATTTCGGCCATACCGAATCGGTTATAGAACGGAAATTCGAAACCTGGATGCTGAGGATTCAAAGAAGCTGCAGCTGTTTCGGCAGCACTTAAATCTTCATTCTTTCGGTACCATTCCAAGATCAATTCTGAGATTTCATCTGGATCTTCTACAAAATTTTCACGAAGCATCAATTGATTTCTACTGTTCGCAACGATCTTACAGATATCTCTCTTCTGAATTGGCTCAGGTGGAATCGTAATCTCCACCTTCTTTGGAATTGGACGAATGTACGCCTTATCCCTATCCATGGTAGTTGTTACCAGGAAGAAAATCAATAGCAAGAAAGCGATGTCAGCCATCGAACCAGCATTGATTTCGGGTATGTCTCGCTTTGCCATATATTATTTAATTAGTCGTGAGAAGAATCCACCGATAACAGCCAAGAACGCAACTCCTGTAGCTACAAGCGCTGTCCAAAGTCCTGCTGATGTTGAAACGATCGTTTCTTGTTCCACTGGGTATCTTAATTGAAGTGATTCGTTCGTGTCTCCAGTTCCAGCTGCCCAGAAAATCAAGTAAACTACCAAAGCGGCAACAATTCCAAGAATGGAAATGATAGTCTTCTTTGGGTTAGAGATCAATTGAACAACGAAGAACAAAAGGATTAATCCTACTCCGAGGAAAACGATGAATCCTGTAAATCCTGAAGCGAGTCCCATCTCAGTACCGTCACGGAAAGCGTCGATTTCCTCTTTTGTTCCATTGGCGTTTGGACCACCAAATAAGAACAAGCAAAGAATCACACCAGCAGCTACGAGTACTACCTTCAAGATGTTCATGTATAAAGGGAGATTTTTAATCTTCATCCTATTAATTTTTTACGTTTATATATGGTTGTATCCACGGGGAATATCAACCTGAATTCGCTTGCGACAGTCTGAATTACTCAGCAGTCACCTTGTGCTTAAGCATCATGTCTACCAAAGAGATAGATGCATCTTCCATTTCGTTTACGATACCGTCTACTTTAGAAACGATGTAGTTGTAAAAGATTTGGAGAATGATCGCTGCGATCAAACCGAATACGGTTGTCAAAAGCGATACTTTAATACCGTCGGCAACTGTTGTTGGTGATACTTGACCTTCCTCAACGATTTTATCGAAGGCGAAGATCATCCCGATTACTGTTCCCAAGAACCCGAGCATTGGTGCCAAGGCGATGAACAATGATAACCAAGAAAGTCCTTTTTCCAACAATCCCATTTGAACACCTCCGTAAGAAACAACTGATTTCTCAACCATGTCAATTCCTTCGTCTGCTCTGTCTAAACCTTGGTAGTAGATAGAAGCAATTGGTCCACGTGTGTTACGACAAACATCTTTTGCAGCTTCAGTTCCTCCGTTTTTCAACGCAGTTTCCACTTCATTCAAGAATTTCTTCGTGTTAATAGTTGACAAGTTGAGGTAAACGATACGCTCAATTGAAAGTGCTAGACCGATGATCAAACAGATCAATGGCAATGTCATCCAGAATGGATCCCCTTCAATGAATTTTTGTTTCAATTGTTGAACGAAGGTAAGATCTGGTTTCTCTCCTCCTTCTTCAGCCGTTGAAGTCTCGCCTTCTGTTGCAGCGTCTGAAACCGCATCATCCGCAGCTGCAGTTGAATCGTCTGCCATCATTTCAGTTGACGCTGTTGAATCTGGGTTTTCGTCACCTTGCGCAGACGCAAAACTTGCAAAACCAAAAGTCATTGCTGCCGCAATCACCAAAGAACTAACTACTTTTTTCATGTTCTAAAAGATTAATTTAATCGAATTCTAAGTTTTTAATTTAGCCAAAAATAATAAAATTTCCTTCACTCAATCATGTCTGA
>JBFHGY010000371.1:0-4117 GCA_041582905.1 Crocinitomicaceae bacterium
ACACCCGTAAGCCGTCGCTGAAACAATCAAGGTATCCGATAAACTAGGATAATTCAACTGTTCAAACCAACTAGAATTGGACCCATTGTGCCAGATAATTGAATCGATATTATTGAGTGAATGCGCTAAAAACACACCTTGCTCCAAACAAACAACCAAGTCCTGACCTAAATCAAATTCATACGGCTCTACCGTAATGGCGATCTCATCGGTGATTGTACAACTTTCGTAATTGACCACAACCGAATACGATCCTGGAAGGACATCCACCGAAGGACTTGTTTGATTTGTTGGCGACCATAAATAGCCCGAAGCGCCTGCCGTTTCCGCATTCAACACGACCACTTCCGACTCGCACAGAACAATATCTGGACCTAAATCCAAAATCGGAACATCGATTACATCCACCGCAATGGTATCTCCACCGACACATCCATTTCCATCCGTCACCTGCACCCAAATCTCGTTTACCAATCCCTGATGTTGCATTGGATTTGTTGTTGCACCAGTGCTCCAACTATAATTTACAAATCCTGAAGTTGCTTCAAATTGAACGGTTTCATTTGAACAAAATATCGCGGGTCCGACAATCGTTGGATCTGGTGTTGGTGTTTCAATAACTACAATCGTATCCCAATTCATACAGCCCGTTGCATCCGTTACTTGAACGGAGTACACCCCAGCATCCTGCACAACAATTGTTGGTGTTGTCTCGGAAGTATTCCAAAGGTATTCTACTCCTTGTGGTGAGGTTCCATTGAGTGTAGAAACATCATATTCACACATTGAGATGTCTGGTCCTAAATTCAACTGAATAGGAGGCGAAGCCATGAGTTCAACAGTATCCTGTCGCACGCAACCATTTGCATCGTACACGGAAACCGATGTGACTGATGGACTGCTTACTGTTATCGTTGGACTCACTTGTCCTGTTGACCACACAATGCTTCCTCCTGCTGGAATTTGTGGAGATAAATCATGTGTATATCCAAAACACATGAGGGTATCATTCCCAAGATCTACGTCAAAATCGGGGAAAAAGGTGATTTCAATGGTATCCGCACTCGTTCCACACGAAGTAGTGTAATCTACCCAATACGTTCCCTCTGCTTGAACCTGAATTGATACGGTTGTATCCCCGGAATTCCACAAATATGTTCCTGTTGTATTATTGCTGGATGCATTAATTGTTTGCATTGTTCCTTCGCACATCTCTATATCCACAGGGAGAGAAACCATTGGGTTCAAATTCACATGGACGGTCATCGTGTCAAGACCTGGACAACCGTTCGTATCTATGTAATCCAAGAAATAAGTTTGTGTTGTTTGAGGGGCGATGACAAATAAAGAGCCTTGTGGATTCGTTACTCCGTTCAGTGTATTCCAATTGACGGCACTCATCGCTGAAAGATCCAATAAGATTGAATCCCCCTCACAAATCGTCGTGTCCGATGGGATATAAATTCCCAAGGGCGGAAAGTACGACAGATTCATGGTATCGGAATACTCACAGAAACCATCTCCTACCGTTAACACGTATTGTGCAGTCGTGTCCACCAAGATGGTTGCGTTTGTGATATTCACCAAGTCGACCGTAGCTGGATTTGTCCAAATAATGAGAGGCGAAATTGCATTCACATTTGTACTCCCCAACATTTGGTAACCAATAGTACTGCAAAGGGTCGTGTCGGGTCCTGCATCAACAAAGAAATCGTTGTAAATTACGTCGACTGTATCGAACCATTGACATTGCGAAAATGGATCATCTACCATTACGGTATACGTTGTATTGGCTGTTGGAGCGACAAAAATAGAATCAATCGTTCCGATTATGCTTCCTCCTTCCATCCACTCAATTGTATAGCTGGATCCGTTCGCGTTTGAGATATCGGCTACTAACCATGTTGTTTCATCAATACAAAGTACCGTGTCTCCAATAATATCGACGTTTACTCCAACCGAAGTTACTTGAACGGAATCCGTTTGCGTACAACCCAGCGGCGAGGAAACCGTAACATACATCATTGTGTCCGTATTCGGAGCAAGTGTAGCAGCGGAGAACGTGTTTGAAGGAGAAGTAATAGGCGCTGTTGGCTCCCACAAATATGTATATCCGGAACCAGCTGATGGTGTTGTGGACACTGTGAATGGTTGACCAGAACAAATTGTTGTATCGTTGGTTGTTGTCAAGGTGAAAGCCGCATTTACATCTACGAAAACAGAATCGGAATAGGTACATGCACCTTGTCCCACTTCGAGTACGTACCACGTGGGAGTAGTTGGGTATGCCGTTGGTGTTAAACTTGAAGGATCAGAAAGTGAACTACTCGGCTGCCAATTGAAGGTTACCCCGCCTGAATTAATGGCTGAAATGCCAATGTTTTCCAACATCCATACATCTTGATTGGCACCTGAAAAATTCGGTTGGCTCCAACGGAAACGTGTCGCCCCAGTTTGTGCCGCCGCGGGAACAGGCATTGAAATGTAAGTAAATACGGGATAATTTGATTCTAGTAATGTCGCCATGAGCGTCCACGTCACTCCGCCATTTGTTGAATATTCCAGGAGAATGTCTTCACCAATTTCGGCATCATCGCAGGGCGCAGTTCCCGTCGCTACCTTTAGGTAGAAGCTCAAACTTCCTCCATTCATCAAATTGAAATCTGCTGTTTGCGCTGAGCGCGTTCCTCCTCCGTTGAACAAAAGCGCGTCCCCAGATACGGATCCACAGACAGAGCTCAGCGTTTCCCCTAAAACAGAACTCCAAACCGAAGCATTCATTCCCCCATCAAAATCTTCATTCACCAATAATTGGTTGACTTCTCCGATCAAAACAGCCGAATCAGGCAAACATAAGGCTCCTGAGCTTGCGGTCACCGAAACCGATTCTACACCTCCTCCTTGTACAACGATGTACACGCTGTCCTCTGCGATACTACAATTCACTCCGACATTCGATACGGACACGCTGTACCATCCCGTTTGTTGAATGGTTGCCGTTGGATTCGGAGATGTTGGATCATCAAACATAAACGCAGGACTCCATTCATATTCCCAAGTTCCTGGAGTGGTAACGTTCACGTTCATTTGTACGGAATTGAACATACACACCGTATCTTCACTCGCAGAAACAGAGATCACTGCTGGAGCGGGAGCCGCAACACTGTAATTATACGTTACTGGACATCCAGACACGAGAGAATTTCCCGTTACCGAATAGATGTCCGTGGGAATTGGAGGGTACAAAACGAGGTTATTCCCCGTACCTATAACTGTGCTCGTATCCGATTGCGCCACCCAAACAGGGCTGAACAAGGTTACTGGTGTCGATAGTACGACAGAATCTGTGGTACAGATAGTGGTATCTACCACGAAAAGTGGTTCGGACTGAAAAGAGCCCACTGAATACGAATAGCTTTCCGCACTTCCCATTCCATAGATATAGGCTGTTAATCCATTATTCGCTTGCAGATTATGGCTGCCTTGGGTCAATGGCACTTGCGCGAAGGAGTTGAGCGGATTCGCGCTAAACATGGTGAAGTTACTCGCAGGTATTGTTACATTATCCAGTTGGACATTACCAACATCGGCTGTTTCTACAATAATATTGGCAAAATGATTTGTGATTACGGAAGATGAAACCGTACTGAAGGTTACGTTATCAATTTTCTGATCATTTCCATTCAAAACGAGCATGGCTGGATCCCCATTTAAGGAGCAGTTATCTCCCTGCATGAACTGCACCACCTGAATGGGTTTATTTCCCACTACTTGAACATCAGATGTGACATTATTGTACTCGAGTACTTGTCCAGCGGTCATAGATAGAGGTGCAGCTCCATTCAACGAAACGAGTGTTCCGTTATCTCTTGCGATGACGCGATACGTGAAGGTTCCTGTCGTTTGATACGGCACGACATAGTATTCCGTCCCCCATGTTTCGACAGGAAATAATTGATCGAAGAGGTGATCACACGTCATACAACCACTTGGCACATTGGCACATTGCGCTCCTGCAAAAACTGCGAACGGTCGACAATCACCGCTTTGGGCCGTTGCCACAATTCTAGTTCCCGTCAAATCTTCTGTTCCATTGAGTGAACGCAATTGATACACT
>JBFHGY010000372.1:0-4113 GCA_041582905.1 Crocinitomicaceae bacterium
AGGTTTTCAGCAAGAAGTACGCCAAAAAGTAAGCGGGTTCGGATCGCACATTACGATCATGGAAGCGAGCGAAAACTCTATTTATGAAAGTGACCCAATTCAGAAATCGCAATCCTTCCTCGCTGATTTAAAAGCCGATCCAGGAATTAAATCTATTTCCGCTGTTGGCTACAAACCCGTTTTACTTCAATCTGAAGAACGCGACATTTCCTATCAATTAGCCAACGGAAAAGACACGACCGAAAGTCAATACCAAGTGCAAGGAGCTGTCATTAAAGGTGTGAGTACCGATTACGACTGGACTTTTTTCAAAAACTACTTATTAGAAGGTGTCCTCCCTAATTTTGGGCAAGATTCTACCGAAAATCACCTCGTTATCTCTCGAAAATTAGCCGTCGATCTCAACTACAAAGTAGGAGACAGAGTAAGTGCCTTTTTTGTGAAGCAACAGCCCGTAAAACGCAAATTTGTCATTGCAGGAATCTACGAAACAGGCCTGGAGGAATTCGATAAGCAAATTGTGCTAGGAAACCTCACTGCAGTGCAGAAACTCAACGATTGGGGAATTAAAGCGAGCATTGAAGTAGCCGATACCATCATTGATGGTCAGATTGTGATCAAAGGAAACGTTACCGGTGGAAATGGCGTCAATTTCCGCTACGATTGGGGAAAAGGATTCGACACGTACATGGGCTTTGCCATTTGTCCGCATAAAGACACGACCATTCGTTTAATTGCAACCGATTACTGGACAAATCCGCGAGAAATCATGGCTGAATCGGCAATTCCCGACACCGCCTATTTAAAAATCACCGTGGAAGAAGGAGCGGAATATCGCTGCTATTTTGAATTAAATGATGAAGGAGAACTAGAACGCGAATACCTCAATGATGAAGGAACAAAATTCGCTCTCGACGACGGAACCAAG
Organism: Crocinitomicaceae bacterium; assembly: GCA_041582905.1. Classification (GTDB taxonomy): domain Bacteria; phylum Bacteroidota; class Bacteroidia; order Flavobacteriales_D; family Crocinitomicaceae; genus UBA4466. Next base: position 929 of record JBFHGY010000372.1, read on the forward strand.
CGCGTTATTATCGAAATCATCGACGGAAAAGGAAGCTCACACGAATACATCAGCGGATTCGAAATCATGGTAAACGATTGGGAGAAGCTCGACGAAACACTCGCACGAACAAAATCTCGCGTGGAAATGATCATGATGCCAAACGGCGATGTATTGCAGGCTGTGAGTATTATTGAGAATCAACCAGACATCTTTGTTTGGCTCGGATTCTTAGACCTCAATGTCATCATCATTTTGGTACTTATGATTTTGATCGGCATCATCAACATGGGCTCTGCACTACTCGTTTTAATCCTGATCCGATCCAATTTTATTGGAATGATGAAAGCCATGGGAGCCACCAATTGGAGCATCCGAAAAATCTTTTTAATTCAATCTGGATTCTTGATCGGCCGAGGAATGCTGTGGGGAAACCTCATCGGAATGGGAATATGCCTTGCTCAAAAGTATTTTGGTTTAATTCCACTCGATCCTGAAGTGTACTACTTGAGTCAAGTTCCTATTGAAATTAACGTTTGGCACTGGCTACTATTAAACGCAGGAACGCTGATCGTATGTTTGAGTGCCCTCATCATTCCGAGTATGGTGATTGCCCGAATCAACCCCGTGAAGGCGATAAAGTTTAATTAGAAAACACCTGACAGTTTCACCAGAAAGAATTGTACCTTTCGAAAACCGAACACAACTTTAATCCTCCGTGAGTCAGACTAAACTATTAATTCTTGTTACTATCCTAATAATTTTGGTCATATCTATATGGCTAGCTAAGCGAAACGGGGTATCGGCCGCTTATCAACCTGAAATCGCCGAAGAACAACACATTGACACCACACTTGACTCCCCAATTGATTTTGGATACAAAACGATCTGGATAGCCGTTAAAACTGGAAATAAAGAACGCTTAGTTGAACTATTAAACCTCACGAAAGTTCAATCTTCTAACTGGGAAAGTGGAATCGAATTTGCTTATGATGGTGGTGTATTTATCACACCTCAAATCGGTGAATGGACATTAGCAGTCGGTTACAGTTTAGCGAATACTGACGACAGCTCAGGAATCCACAAACTCGAACGAACACTGAACCTACTAAGCAATGAATTTGAAGAAGCACATTCATTTGCCACGCATCGCATTGTAGAATATCATCACTGGATCAAATCGATTAACGGGAAAATTCAAAGGACTTATGCGTATTTAGGCGAAAGTGGTGAAAACATTAAAGTACACGGAGTACCTACTCCTGCTGAAGAAAACTTAAATTTATTCAACTCTTTTTCACCCGAAGCAAAAGAAGAATCTTATTGGGCTCGTGAAGATGTAACTACTGCTAACGAAGAACTTGTAATGAGAATAGCAGAACAATGGAGTGTCAACCCTTCAAAATTATCTGAACGTAACGACATAAAAAAAGAACTAGGAATAATCCTAGAATAAAAAGCATATCACCTCCAAACAAAATTCCAATCCAACTCTCTCTCAACCAACAATGTAACAAATGTTACTGCAATTGAGTCTCACTTCTGCCAACTTTAAGATTCTAAACTACAGAATATGAAACATGTATTAATCATAGGAGGTGGAACAGGAGGAATCATGACAGCAGCACAATTCCTAAAGAAAGGAAACGTAAAAGTTACCCTTCTCGAACCAGCCGAATACCATTATTATCAACCTGCTTGGACCTTAGTAGGTGCCAACACATACAACTTTGAAAAAACCAAAAGAACAATGGCGTCAGTGATGCCAAACGGAGTAAATTGGATCAAAGAGTATGCAGAATCATTCGAACCAGAAAACAACGCCGTTATCACCAAAAATGGTACGCGCATCGAATACGATTTTCTCGTCTTATCACCAGGAATCAAAATTGACAACTCGCTAATTAAAGGATTACCCGAAGCTATCGATAAAGGAGTTGTATGCAGTAATTACACTGATCCAAAATTCACATGGAAAGTCTTAAAGAACTTTAAGGGAGGAACAGCCTTATTTACGCAACCCGCTACACCAATTAAATGTGGCGGAGCTCCTCAAAAAATCATGTACCTAGCAGAAGATCATTTCAAAAAAGCAGGAGTACGCGATAAAACCAACGTTGTGTTCGCCACTCCAGGGAGCGTCATTTTCGGGGTAAAACCCATTGCAAAAACACTAATGGAAGTAGTAGATCGAAAAGACATCAACCTACGCTTCCACCACAAACTTGTTGAAGTAGATGGCGAAAACCAAATTGCCTGGTACGAAATCACCAAAGAGCCAGATACAGGTGGATGTGTGATTATGGAAGATAAAGCCAAAATTACCGACACAGCCATCAATTACAACCGAAAAGACATCGACCTCATCCATAAGGATGGGCGTTACGGAATCAAGTTTGACATGATGCACTTAGCACCACCACAAACAGCTCCCGACTTTATCAAAAACTCCGTTTTGGCAAACGAAGCAGGATGGATTGATGTAAACATTGGCACCTTGCAACACAATAAATTCGAAAACATTTTCGGAATTGGTGATGCTGCTGCACTACCAACAGCAAAAACAGGGGCCGCGATTCGCAAACAAGTTCCTATCGTTGTAGAGAACATCTCTCGTTTGATCAAAGCACAAGGAATTGGAGAGAAAGAATACAACGGATATTCATCATGTCCACTCGTAACGGGCTACGGAAAAATGGTACTCGCAGAGTTTGATTACGATTCGAATTTTACACCAGATCCAAAACTGAAACAAATGTTCATCAACGATTCATCCAAAGAACACAGAAGACTTTGGTGGCTAAAAAAATACATCCTTCCATACCTGTACTGGAAGAAAATGCTGAAAGGAATCGATGTGTAATAAATACCATAAACCAGAAATCAAAGCTAAGGAAAGGCAGAAAAGCAGAAATGAGCGTGATCTTCGGATTCACGCTCATTCTCATTTAGAAAGTTAGTGCTGATCCGATTGCCTCCACTTCTCCAGCAGGATTTCCATTGCTGCGAGAACTGTTTTCACCTCGTCGTCTTGACAATAGGAACAACTGCGTTGATAGGTTCTCAACTCAGATTCAAGCTCTAACATGAGCCTAATACTTTGTCTCTTATCACTCACTTTCATCATTCGGTCATTCATCTGCTTTTTCATACTGTTTTGTTTTAGGCAGATGAAATGCCGTCAGTGACATCAATACAAGACCTGC
>JBFHGY010000373.1:0-4066 GCA_041582905.1 Crocinitomicaceae bacterium
CCAACATCAAAATCACCACGCAGTCTGATTTGAAGTATGCAGGGATGTTTTTGTGAGAATTCCACTCAGGATTTTAAGAAACTATAACGTTTCGTTCCCGTGGCAGTCTGTTTACCTCGACCAAAACTGTATCTTTGACGTCAATAAAAAAACGGCATGAAAGTTACGGATCACATTAAAGCTTCCAAAGAGACCTTATTTTCATTTGAAATCCTTCCTCCTTTGAAGGGAAAAAGTATTCAGTCCATCTACGATGGTATTGATCCTTTGATGGAATTCAAACCAAAGTTCGTGAATGTAACCTATCATCGTGAGGAGTACATCTACAAAGAGCGTGAAAATGGTCTGTTGGAAAAAATTGCCATTCGTAAACGTCCGGGAACGGTTGGAATTTGTGCTGCCATCATGAACAAGTATCAGGTGGATGCGGTTCCTCATTTGATTTGCGGAGGATTTAGCAAAGAAGAAACGGAAAATGCATTAATCGATCTTCAGTTTTTAGGAATTGATAATGTTTTGGCGTTAAGAGGAGATTCCATTAAAACGGAATCCAACTTTCGTCCACACAAGGACGGACACCAATATGCTGAAGAGTTGATCAAGCAAATTACCGAAATGAACAACGGTACCTACTTGATGGATGATGTGACATTGGAACCAACTGACTTTTGCATTGGAGCTGCAGGGTATCCGGAGAAACACTTCGAAGCGATGAACCTCCAAACTGATTTGCATTATTTGAAAGCAAAAGTAGACGCTGGAGCAGAATACATCGTTACTCAAATGTTCTTCGACAATGAAAAGTACTTTGCCTTCGTGAAAGCGTGTCGCGATATGGGAATTAACGTACCGATTATTCCAGGTTTAAAGCCGATTAAAACGATGAACCACATTTCGTTCTTGCCGAAATTCTTCCACATTGATTATCCGGAAGAGCTTTCCAAAGAATTGTTGAAATGCAAAAACAACAAAGAAGTGGAAAAAGTGGGGTTAGAATGGGGAATTCATCAGTCAAAGCAATTGAAAGAAGCTGGTGCTCCATGCATTCACTATTATACAATGTCGAATTCTAGTATGGTAAAAGCAATTGCCAGAGAAATATTTTAACAATGAAAGCACTGATTTTTAGCCTACTTATCGTGTTGTCTGGAGCAGCAATCGCTCAGGAAACGGCAACACCAACTGCTGAAACAACCTCTACGGAAACAGCGAAAAAATCGAAGAAGAAAAAGAAAAGCAAGAAGGATAAAACCTCTATCTATTTGCAAAATGCCCTGGTAATTGGTCAAATGGACACTCCAGAAGACCGTTACTCCATGGAAATTACCCTTACTGAGATGTTTTCTCAAAAAGGAGTGAAGGCGATTCCTTCCTTGAACGTATTGAAATTGGGAAGCGATGCTCGCATTCTAGCAACTGACTCCATTCAGAAGATTGTAGCCGCAAAAGGTGTCGACACCTACTGCATTGTTAGTATTCGCGGATTCGATCGAAATTATAACGTTTCCAATCGTGCCGATGATTTTGAAACAGCCCTCAACCAAGCAAGTTTCTTCAACCTGTACCGTGAGGATGCTGTCTCTGTTACATTCCAATTCAAGTTTTTCCGCAACAACGAATGTGTCCACGCAGAAGTGGTGAAATGTGGAAACATTGGAAGTCGCGAATCAGTCTTGAAGCGTTTCCGCAAAAAAGTAGGAAAGCGCATCAAGAAATCATGGACGAAAGCATAAGCTCCTCGTCTTCTCAATTACCTCATTCGTTTTTAGCAATAATGAACTATCTTTTTCTTTTTCTGTTTCTGATCGGTTCGTTTTTTGCCAAAAGCCAAAATGACGCCCTCAGTGGAATCTACTCCTTCGGTGAATCGCCCGAACAAGCGGGAGGCGCTCTTTACCTCTATCCTGTTGACGATTCCACTTACTTATTCTACCTTGAATTAGGACGGGGCGCACCCTCCTACAACAGTGGGGCGATGGTCGGTAAGTTGTCTTCGGATGCGAACAATATGGCGCACTACGAAACAAATGACGGCTCGAATCAATGTAAACTTTCCTTCCTTTTCCAAGATAAATCCGTTCAAATCACTTCCCATGAAGAGGAAAATGGATGCGGGTTTGGCTATGGGGTTTATGCAAATGGTGTTTACACACAAACATCCTCCGAGGTTCCTACCTATTTCCACAATCGAATCGGTAAAAAGACCTACTTCGAAGAGCTCGACATTGAAAATTGGAGCGAATAATTAAATTTAACTCCACCTACATACTTCTCTATTCCCAGACTAAATTGTGACTTGGATCTTTATTCCATTGAGTCCAATCAAAGCGTTTGGCAGAACGAATAATTTTCAGAATTCCGCCTGCTGCCACGTAGATCAATCCATTTCTCAGGATCGGTTGTCCATCAATGATACCTTTTGTATCGACTATTTTAGATTCTTTTCCAGTTCGTAAATCAAAGACCATCAAGGTTCCTTCTTCTCCTGCAACAAGTACTTTTCCATCCGCAATAATGGGAATTTGATTATTCGTGGTTTTGATGTCTTGTTGCCAAAGCAAGGATTCAGATTTCGCATCAAATGCACTCACGCGTTCCGCTTCGAGAAGCACCACAATTTCATTTTTATAGACAATTGGATGTGCTCCGTTGAAGTTCATTTTTTCTTGTAGACCCGATTGTTCTGTCACCAAAGCAGGTGATAATTTCGTTCCGTACGTACGCTTCTTCTTTAGTGTTTCTCGATCCAACACAATCAATTGCTCTGTGCCTTTAATGGAAGCTGTGAGGAAAATTTCATCTGCTGTAACTGTAGGAGATGAAACCGCTTTAATGGACATGGAAGCTTCACGTCGCTCACCTGTTTTTCTGTTAAAGACGTAGTAACGACCACTTAACGATGACACATGTACCTCGTCACCAGCCACCACCGGACTCGCTATTGCTTCATTGTCAAGCCAAGCCATCCAGTTCACCGCTCCCGTTCGAATGTTGAACGAAGCCAACACGCGATCTTCATTCTGGTTCAAAGGATTCGATCCTCCATTTTCATATACTACGTACACGTTATATTGATCTGCCGAAGGTGTGGTGTACAAATACCCAGCGAGCCATTTACTCCAAAGTAATTCTCCTGTACTGGCATCAATTGCGTAAAGTGTACATGATTCCGTGTTGAGTAAAAGTACACCCGACTGATGTACAACTGGCGAAATTCCTGCTTCACCCAACTCAACGCCCCACACAAATTGACCCGTTGAAGCCGATAAACAGTAATAATTCGGAGAATAATATCCTTGTTGCGTGTACAATCTATTCCCAACCACGGTTGGCGTTCCCACAGGACCCGAAGACGCAAAATTGAGTTCAAATCCTGTGCTTGTTTTTGTAAGGTAATCACCTGGCTGTCCCAACTTTCGGATAGGCGTGGTTTGATGGTTAATTACAAATCCTTTTTCATTCGCCCTTCTGTCTGCCAACATTTGCACGATTGCTTCGGAACCTCGATAACGTCGCGTAATACTTTCTCTTCCAAATCCTTTTTTGTTGGTTGCTTCTACGTAGTGCACACCTTCCTCGAATTTGAGGTTCATGATGTAGTTTGTTCCTTTTTGCAGCATGAACTTACACACTCCAGCTCCATCTGTTACTCCTTCATATACTCTGCTTACTTCCTCTGCGACCATGTACACAGGTTCTCCCTCCAATTTATTTCCACTAAAATCGAGGAGTGTAAGTGTAAACAGAAGATGAGATGTCGTTCCATTTGTTTGCGTGATGTTATTTTGAATGAGCGTATCACCTTTTGCGATCTCGTTCACTTTTGTCTTTTCATAAAAGACAACCATTTGAGCTGTTCCGCCTGGATTGTTGTTTGTTTTGAATACACGAAGCGCTTCTATTCCTCCCAAGTCGATTTCGTAGTTGCTATTAGTTGGCAAGTAGAATGTAGCCTTACCTGCAGCGTTTGATTTGCCCACATATTTAAGTCCATTTGTACAGTCAACAATTGCTAGGTCGATATGAGGAAGATAAGCACGATCATTGTCTTTGATGTGTACAATGA
>JBFHGY010000374.1:0-4053 GCA_041582905.1 Crocinitomicaceae bacterium
CTGCGAGAGAATAACGTTGATCTTCCGTCATGTCGACCCGACGGTACACAAACGAACTCACAATATTGATAAGGATAACGGCTACAACAACGATAATGAGAAACGTCCAATTGTAGAAACCCGAAATGATTTTTTTCTTTTCTGCCATGGTTATTTCTTTAACGATTTGATCACGGTTAACGCAGCGTAAATGAACAAAGCAATTACGGAGAGGAAATAAACGATGTTCTTGGTGTCAATTACACCACGCTTGATACCGTCGTAGTGATAGGTTACACCACAGTATTTCAAAACAGAATCAAATTTCCCCATCAGGTTAAATGATCCCAACAAGTCGAAACCTTGATAGATCAACCAGCAGAGAAACATTGCCAAAATGAAAGCTACAATCTGACTGCTAGTAAGTGATGATGCGAAAATTCCAATCGCAACAAAGGTGGATCCCAGAAGAATCAACCCAATGTATGAAGTGAACGTTGCTCCACCGTCGATAATCCCGACAGGATTTCCCAAAATGTACATCGAAATGTAATACACTAGTGTGGGAAGTAAAGCGACAACCAGCAGAGTAACTCCCGCTAGGTATTTAGCAAGAATGATTTTTAAATCAGAGATGGGACGTGTAAACAATAACTCAATGGTTCCTGTTCTTCGCTCCTCCGCGATGGATCTCATGGTGATGGCTGGAATTAACACTAGGAAAATCAATGGTGATAGGTTAAAGAAAGGAATCATATCCGCTTCTTGTCCTTCCAATAAATTGGTTCCGATATCTCCAGAAATTACCCAATGGAAAAGTCCTGATGCGATGAGATAGATCAAAATGAAGACATATCCGATCACAGAGCTCAAAAAACTACGTATTTCTTTAAAGTATAGTGCTCTCATGCTTATCTGCGATAATTGAGTTCAAAAATAAGATTTCCTTTGGAATCAATGAGGTGGTTTTGGTGATCGGCAGTAATGATTTATTAAAAGGGACTTGTTCGTAAGCGTGCATGTGTTTCAATTCTTTTTGAAGTGATCTCAACGAGTGAAACGGATTTTTCCCGATTCGTTAACGTTATCTCTGATGTGAAAGTTATGATGTGCTACTTCGCCTCGAAACCATTGAAGTACGCATTCATACTCCAAGCTTGTGGTTTCGCACAAAACCAAGGCTTGATCGTCGGCCAGATTTTCCCGAATGTTTCCGATGTCCGATAAGCATCCAACGCTTCTTGGCTTTCCCAATGACTATACGTCATAATGATGGTTGGACGGTTAATGTCTTGGTATAATTTCATGCCGTAACAGCCCGGAAAGGTGTTCACCTGATGCTTGATCGTGTCGAAGAAGTTCAAAAAGCCTTCAATCTTATCTTCTTCAAATTCCAGTTGTACGATGCGTGTAATCATTAAAACAAAGATTCAATGGTTGTGCGTGATCCTTTTGGAGTAAATTCAACGCGAATCATGTCGTTTACGCGAAGTCCGAACAATTGCTCTGCTCCACCTGTGCTTCCATTGGCTCCACGATTAATCGCAATTTCAAGAAAGTTGTTGGAGTTGAAAATGGCCACTTTTTCTCCCTGTGGAACTTCGTTGTAGCCCTGAGAAATCACATCGATGTAATAATCCTTCTTCTTGAAGTAAATGATGAAAGGAATGTTCTCTCCAAATTGATCAAAAAGCGTACGGCTAATATTGGTGATTGCATTTCCATAGTTGTCGATGTGAATCACATAACCTTTAATTAGATTCGTTTCAGTAATCGCAGTCGGTGTCAATGCGCTTTTGTACGAGTTCGAAGGAGCTGCAAACGATCCAGGCGTTTCATTGTTGAGAATGCGCAAGGCAGCAGTGATCAACACATTTTTTGTAGCAAAGTTGAAGACGTTCTCCAAGGTCAAAATGTCGTCAATTCTCCAAAAGGCATCTGGTCGATTTTCTCCCAAGAAAGCACCGAAAAAACCATTGTCATTGGAAATGAAAAAATGCTCGTCGTAAGACATAATGGAAGGAAAGCTTCCATCAGATCCTCCAAAATTGATAATGGGTTCACTATCGACACCAATTACATGAACTGTTCCCTTAGGGAAATCTTTATAGCAAGAACGAACGTGATAAGCAGCTTCACCTACGTCAAAAGGACGAACGGAATGAGAGATATCCACAATTCGTGCATCCTCCACAGCACACATGATACTGCCCTTAAGCGAAGCCACATAGTGGTCGTTAAGTCCCATATCCGTCGTAAGCGTGATGACTTTCATTCCTGTTGAAACCGTTTCGTAAGAGGTTTGTTAATTATTTTGGACAAAAATAACGCTAAAATAATGATTCATGTAAAGTTCTATTGTATATTCATTCTCTTTTAAGAATAGTCGATACAAATCCCGGGAACATTCAAAACGAATTGTTTGGGTAAAACAAAAACAGAAAACGATTGCTAGAAAGAAAAATTGAAATTCAAGGAATTAATCCTGCCGAGCTATTCGGAGTAAATAACAATAAGTTAAAGCACATCAAAGCCTATTTCCCAAAACTGCATGTTGCTGCACGTGGAAATGTCTTAACCATCGCTGGAGATGAAGAGGTAATGGACGAATTCGAAAAGAAATTTGATCTGATTTTACAACTCTTCAACAAGTACAACACCATTTCGTTGAATAACATTGATAATCTCATGTTAAAAGATGGTTCCGATTTAATTGGGCTAAATAACGGTTCTGAGGTGTTGGTGCATGGGAATCATGGTGTCAAGATTCGTGCGAAAACGATCAATCAGCGGAAATTAGTTGAAGCGGTCAATAAAAATGACATGGTGTTCGCAGTTGGACCTGCTGGAACAGGAAAAACATATACGGCGGTAGCGTTAGCGGTTCGCGCACTCAAAGCAAAAGAGGTGAAGCGAATCATTTTAACGCGTCCTGCGGTTGAGGCAGGGGAGAACCTTGGTTTTCTCCCAGGTGATTTGAAGGAAAAGCTCGATCCGTACATGATGCCCCTTTACGATGCACTTCGTGACATGATTCCACCTGAGAAATTGGCGGACATGATCGAATTCGGAATCATTGAAATCGCTCCATTGGCATTTATGCGTGGTCGTACCTTGGACAAGGCCTTTGTGATTTTGGATGAAGCGCAGAACTCGACTACGATGCAAATGAAAATGTTCTTGACACGTATGGGGATGACAGCCAAATTCGCCGTAACAGGAGATATGTCTCAGGTTGATTTGCCCAATCGTCAGCGTTCAGGTTTAGCGTATGCACTTGATGTACTTTCCGATGTCGAAGGAATTGGTGTTGTGCGAATGGGACAGGCCGATGTAATTCGCCATAAATTGGTGAAACGAATCATTGATGCCTTCGATAAGGAGGATGCTCGCGTAAAGAAATTGAAAGACGAAGCAAAAAAGGATACAAAGAAAAGTGATTAGTAAATCGTTTTAATCTGATCATATTTCAATTTTCATCCTTAATTTTGCACTCACGAATTTTGAAACGATTATGAGCAAGGCAATCACCAAAAGTACATTCCAATTTAAAGGACAAATTGACGAATACAACGGAAAAGTTCGAGACGTTTATACACTCGATAATGGACTGTTGGTGATGGTAGCATCCGATCGTATTTCGGCCTTTGATCATATCTTGCCGAAGGGAATCCCATTTAAAGGTCAAGTATTGAATCAGGTGGCAACCATGTTCTTGGATGCTACGAAAGACATCGTTCCCAATTGGTTGTTGGCAACACCAGATCCTTCTGTTGCAGTTGGATATGCTTGCGAACCGATTCGCGTGGAAATGGTGATCCGTGGATATATGTCTGGACATGCAGCTCGCGAGTACAAAGCCGGAAGACGTGTGTTATGTGGTGTAACGATGCCTGAAGGAATGAAGGAAAACGATAAGTTCCCGGAGCCAATCATCACGCCTGCAACGAAAGCAGAAGAAGGTCACGATGAAGATATTTCTCGTGAAGATATTATTGGTAAAGGAATCGTTCCTGAAGAAATCTACGTACAACTCGAAGATTATACGCGCAAGTTGTTCCAGCGTGGAACGGA
>JBFHGY010000375.1:0-4050 GCA_041582905.1 Crocinitomicaceae bacterium
ACTCGTCTTTTCAAGTAGTGAATTCATTAATAATTAAGTCCCAAAAGGTTAGTCGTGGGAGCAATATTCAGGTAAAAGTAATATAAAAAAGGAATTTTTATCACGTACAGCGAAGATATTTAACACTTTGTCCTGTTAAAAACCCTATTCACCGTCAATTCCCGTGTATTTTGTCCATTTATCGAGTATCCCTTGAAATCCTACAGGCAAATCAGAGTCCAATTGGATATATTCATCCTTCGTTGGGTGTTGAAACCCTAGTGTTTTCGCATGAAGCGCCTGACCATCAATCAACCCAAAACAGTTTTCAATGAATCTTTTGTACTTGGCATTCGTTGTTCCCTTCAGAATTCTATCACCACCGTATTCGAGGTCACCAAACAGCGGATGACCGATGTATTTCATGTGCACACGAATTTGATGCGTTCTTCCTGTTTCCAATTTGCATTCGACCAAAGTAACATACCCGAAGCGCTGAATCACTTTATAATGCGTTACAGCATGTTTTCCCATATCGCCATCCGGAAACACAGTCACCACTTTTCGATTCTTTGGAGATCGCCCAAGATTCCCTGTAACGGTTCCGTCTTCTTTTACATCTCCCCAAACCAACGCCCAATATCTGCGTTCTGTTGTTCGGTCGAAAAACTGTTTCGCTAGATGCGTCAATGCGTGCTCTGTCTTCGCTACAACAACCAGTCCCGTTGTATGCTTATCAAGACGATGTACCAAACCAGGACGCCCATAATAGTTCTCAGGCATGCTTGGCAGGTTATCAAAATGGAACGCCAGCGCATTCAACAATGTCCCAGTGTAATTACCAAAACCGGGGTGCACCACCATATTAGACGGTTTGTTGACCACTACCAGCTCTTCATCTTCGTATACAACCTCAATTGGAATATCCTCAGGAACCAGTTCAATATCTCTAACAGGATACGGCAGAACAATTGAAATATCGTCGTTGGGTTTGATTTTATAGTTCTGCTTGACAGGCTTGTCATTCACTAAAATGCTGCCATTTTTCGCTGCATCCTGAATCTTGCTGCGCGTTGTATTGGGTAACCGATCCATCAAAAATTTATCGATACGCAACAATTCTTGACCTGGATCTACTTTTATCCGATGATGTTCATGCAGTTCACTCGCATTTGCATCATCATCTTCTTCGATAAACTCGTTTTCCTCACTCATTAGTGTTTGATCACTTTAATGGTTTCACCAATCCCCTTCAACTTGAAGAAATATACTCCATTTGGATTTCCTGAAAGATCGACACGATCAGAAACAGTATCTACAATCTTTCTTCCTTGCAAATCGAATACTTCTACTCCTTGGTACATTGACTTTTCAACTTCTACAGAAACAATACCTGTTGTTGGGTTCGGATATGCCGTTACGATTGGCTTATCAGCGATTGCCTCTTCAGAAATCCCGAGTGTTACATCCAATCCAGTCGAGAACACAGGACGAATCATCACCGATCCTGTTTCCTGTGATTGATTCCATGTTTGCTCCTGATCTACACTGTAGAACGTTTTATCATTGTTTACAATATTCTTATCCAATCCAATGTTCAATCGCTCTGGACTTAACTGACGCCATCCTACGTAGAATGTTCCGTTAATTGGAACCAAGCTGTCATTGAAATAGTAGGTAGTGAACAGATTACGGTCGAATTCGTAATTTGGAGTGCGAGGGAATGCCAATGGATCTTCATAAATAACGGATCCAGGTTCACCATTATCGTCCTCCCAAACCGTCAGGTAGAATAATTCATTCGACACATTGTTTACCGAAGGAACCCAGCAAATCTTCACTCCAATTAAGGAATCTGCCTCGTACGGCGTATACCTCACCGCTAAGCGTGCCTGAGCACTCGTAATTCCATACGCTTTCTCTGCCGATCCATCATCGTAGGCATAGTAATTCTCAAATACCTGCTCAGAAATCGTTGAATCATTTTGGGTAAAGTTCGGAAATTGAGCAGATGCTTTTGTCACAAACTCAAAGCGCTCACTTAAACCTGTCTTTGTTTCATCGAAATGGTATCCGGTTGAGAAATCATGAAATGAATTGTACACCGTTCTCGGATCGTAGTTGATATTTCCTCCAGACAAGGTTTGTCCTACCAAGGTAAAGATTCCTTCCGATGCACCTCCGTAGAATACTTCGGTAGATCCGTCTTGGTTGTTTTCAGCGACATTACTTCCATTTCGTACGACCACTTCCACTGTTGGAGACATTTTCCCTGAAAAGTTGTTTTTCCAGTGATCCCAAGGGACAGAAGTGTAATCTGAAATCAATGTATTTACTGGGTACACAATCGCGAAATCTTTAAATAATGTGTCTTGATATCCTGAAAGCGCTCTGAGATTCACGTAGTCAATATGGAAATGATCCAAACTTCCCGACAAACCGCCATAGTTTTTGAATCTAAACTGAAAAGCATCTTTAAAGAAATCAGGATTGCTAATTCGAATGTGTCCCACTTCGAAATCTTCTACCGGTTTTCCTGTCGTGCTCCACATCCATACCCACTGTTGAAGGTCTGGTGCGTAGAATTCTAAAATCAACGAATCGGTAGACTCTGGAACATCACCGTACCCTTCTGTTTGGTACAAAAAGCTAAAGTATACTGAATCAGAAGCATCTACTCCAGACATGTCAATTGGTTTCGACGTAAGGTGATCAGCGTAATTCGTAGTTGCAGAGCCAAAATCATACGGGTATCCAAATTGATCCAAGCCATCAAATGTGGCCACACCCAATGACCATGGGTTTATTGGAAAACGAAAATTATGGTACGCCTCACGTTCAATCCAGATTTTCGTAGGATCTACAATGTTATCGAAGAATTGCGTTGCTGAATCCTGATACACATCAGGCCCAGTAATCCAAACGGTATCTGGTGATGGATCAGTACCTCCTGGAGATGCAATCGTGTCGTAAATATAATATGCAGGATAGCAATCCGTCGGGATATGCGTTACCGGATACGAAGATAAATCTCCGATTTTCAATGTTGTTGGTGCAAAAGTGACATCTTCAAAGGTAGAAGTCGACACCGTATAAATGCGATTAAACGTTGCCTGTTGAGTATAAAACTCATTATTGGTAATCGGCACATCCGATTGATCCAACACCTTATACACTTTATCAAAAGTTAGTCCTGACTGGGTTGGATCGTCATGATAATCTTGAAACTTACTTGAACTGAAATCATCGAAGACTGGTAGGCTAATCGTGTCTTGCGCGTAGATAATTGTACTGTCAAAGGTTCCAGAATTTGCCTTCAAATACTGTTTTGGAGCATTCGCTTGAAGGGAAGGATTTCCCATAATTGGGCCTGTCTCTTCAACCTGTGCCCAACCAAAATTTAGGCTGAATACACAAATCACATAAAATGACCATTTGATCCACTTCATACTATTAATTTTCATCAGGTTTTGTTGCATACACCGTAATTGTTGTTCCCGAGACTACTTGCGCATCCTCCGAATATCCGGGGGATTGTGTTTCCACTCTTGCTGCCAAGGAATCTGCCTTTGTTTCACAACCTTTACAAACCGATTGGAACGACATATTGCTCATTCGTGCTACACGCGCTTTCGCTTCTTCAATAGACAAACCATAAAGGTCTGGTAACGGCTGAGGAACACCTGCCTCACCACGACCTACGACCAATTTAATGGTTGATCCAATAGGTAGACGTTTCCCAGCAGCAACTGGTTTGTTCTTGTACAATTGTTGTAGAACTGCACCGTGCGCTTCCAATGATGGTTTGTATTCTAATCGGTAACGGAAACCACGACTTTTCAGCACAGAGGCAGCGAAGCGCTGAGACTTATCCACCAAATCAGGCATTTCAACCAACTGTGTTCGTTTGGACACGCGCACTTTCACGATGTGAGATCGCTTCACGTATACATCTGTTTCCTTCGTTGCGGAAGGATCTTGCGCGAGGATGGTTCCTTCTACCTTTGTTGGATCGTAAATGGAATCGAGTACTTCGTAGGGCAAACCAGATTTGGACATCAATTTCTCCAA
>JBFHGY010000376.1:0-4043 GCA_041582905.1 Crocinitomicaceae bacterium
CTCTTCCTACGACATTGACCTGACGGCATCCTTCGATCAATTCGAAAAAGATATGCCTGAAGACGTCGCTGAACATGCACTTGCCATGGCGAATTCTCGGGCTCGATTGCGAATGACCACCTTGTATGCACTTGGCCAAGTAAATGGATGCTTGGTATGCGGAACGGGAAACAAAGTGGAAGATTTCGGAGTTGGATTCTACACCAAATATGGTGATGGCGGAGTCGATGTGAGTCCAATTGCAGATTTGAACAAAACAGAGGTCTGGGGACTGGCTGCTGAAGTCGGTGTGATTCAAGAAATTGTTGAAGCGAAACCAACGGATGGACTGTGGGCTGATGGTCGTTCAGATGAGGATCAAATTGGTGCATCCTACCCTGAATTGGAGTGGGCAATGGACTACAAAGGTGATGGTTCCATTTTAAGTGAACGTCAGGAAGAAGTCCTAAAGATTTACCAACGACTGAATCGTATCAATCGCCACAAAATGGAGCCGATTCCTGTCTGTCATATTCCAGATGAACTCAGGTAATTCTGATTCAATCGCTTATCCTTTTAACCTGATAACTCTTCTTCATTAAACTCAAAACTGCTCATTTTAAAGTGATCCGAGCAGATTTTAGAATCGACCTCAGGTTGTTAGTTTTTTTCTCGATTTGTAAGTTTTTCGTTTGAATTTCGTCGAAAGTTGTAGTTCGATGCTACAAGTTTATTCCGCCATTTTGAAATACAACAGATTGGTAGTAAATTAGTCGACGAGGTAGCAATGTAGTTTGTTACCTTAATTTAAACAGCTACAACTTATGAATGTTATGCGTAACTCTCTCCGAGCGCTGATGGTTTTGTGCTTCAGCGCTACAACTTTTTTCTCCTTTTCTCAAACTGTAACATCACACATTCAACAGTATCTTGATGACAACCGAGAATCCTTAGGGCTCACCTCATCAGACATCGAAAACTGGCGAATTACGAGTGATCATCTATCCAAACAAACACATCTTCATCACATCTACGTAAGCCAAGAAGTGAATGGTCTGGAAGCGTACGGTGCAACCGCTGTGTTTGTGCAGAAAGATGGAGAAGTCATTCTTACTGGGAATCGTTTTGTTCCGGGAATATCCGAAATGACACCTTCCAACAGTCAAACACTTTCTGAAGAAGAAGCCATCTATGCATCGGCTTCAGCATTGAACTTAGAAGCTCCTTTCGCGCTACGTCCATTGGAAGATAAAAATGCGGAAACGCGTGTTTTTTCTGCCGAAGGCCTATCTCAAGAAGCCATTCCCGTTCGATTGACGTATGTTCTCGATGAGAATGAACTAAAACTCGCATGGAAATTAAGTATTTACGAAATGTCTTCTCTGCATTGGTGGGATCTCCTTTTGGATGCTGAAACAGGTGAAATCATTCGCAAAACGGATTGGGTAGTAAGCTGCTCCTTCGATCACGATCATACTTCACAGTCTTGCTCAAACTCGATGACAGAAACGAATGCATCGGTTCCCAATTATTTGTTGATGCCTCCTCCACCTCCACCCGGAACGGATCAATATAATGTTTTTGCTTTGCCATTGGAAAGTCCAAATCACGGACCACGTTCATTGGTTGTTGGACCGTATGATCCAACTGCTTCTCCTTTTGGATGGCATGATGTAGATGGAATTCCTGGAGAAGAGTACACAATTACTCAAGGGAACAACGTATACGCTACCGAAGATCAAAATGACAACAATGGAATTGGTTATTCGCCAGATGGTGGAGCTTCCCTCAATTTTGATTTCCCGTTGGATTTAAATCAACCGACCAATACTTTCCTGGACGCAGCGATTACCAACTTGTTCTACATGAACAACATGATGCACGACATCTGGTATCACTACGGATTTGATGAGGCTAGTGGAAACTTCCAAGAAAACAATTACGGAAATGGTGGAGCCGGATCCGACTATGTGAACGCAGATGCGCAAGATGGAGGTGGAACAAACAATGCCAACTTTGCTACACCAGACGATGGATCAAATCCTCGTATGCAAATGTATTTATGGTCACCAACAGGTGGATCAGACCTTTTGACCGTTAATTCTCCTTCTGGATTGGCAGGATCATACGGAGCGGTAGAAGCTGGATTCGGTCCTGGCGTTCCTTCTACTCCAATTACTGCTGATCTCGTATTACCAATCGACAATGATCCGGATGTGTACGATGCGTGTACCGATCCTGTTACGCCAGGTTTAATGAACGGAAAAATTGCACTCATCATGCGTGGAACGTGTCCATTCGTAGATAAAGTTCAACGTGCACAAGATGACGGAGCCATTGCAGCCATAATCATTAACAATGTTGGAACGGCACCTTTCGCCATGGGAGGAACAAGCTCAACGATCAACATTCCAAGCGTCATGATTTCCAATGCTGATGGACTAGCATTAATCGCGGAAATTGAAAATGGAGGAACCATCAATGTGACACTTGTGAATTCTGGTGTATATGCCTTAGATGGAGATTTCGACAACGGAATTATTGCACATGAATACGGTCACGGAATTTCTAATCGATTGACTGGAGGAGGAAATAACAGTAGTTGTTTGGGTAATGCTGAGCAAATGGGAGAAGGTTGGTCTGATTGGTTTGCCATCGTTATGACAATTGAACCTGGCGATCTTGGAACAGATGTTCGCGGAATGGGAACCTACGCAAGTGGAGATCCAATCACAGGAAATGGAATTCGTCCTGCCCCATACAGCACAGATCCAAACGTAAACAATTTCACATACTCAGCAACGAATAACAACAGCATTTCTCAGCCGCACGGAATTGGATTTGTGTGGGCGACAATGCTTTGGGACATGACCTGGGATTTGATTGATCAATACGGATTTGATCCAGACCTCATTTCAGGTACAGGGGGAAATAATATTGCCATGAATTTGGTGACAAATGCCTTGAAACTACAACCATGTAGTCCAGGTTTTGTTGACGGTCGCGATGCGATCTTGCAAGCTGATCAGTTACTGTACAATGGAGCTCACGAATGCCTGATTTGGAATGCATTCGCCAACCGCGGATTGGGTTACTCGGCAGATCAGGGAGATTCTGACAGTAGATCGGATCAAGTGCAAGCATTCGACTTACCACCAGGGCTCGATCCAGTAACTACCGTTACGACGTGTGGAACGTACACATGGTCAGTTGATGGTCAAACGTATTCTACGAGTGGAACCTATACTGCACCGCTCACAGGAAATGCTTGTTCAACAACGGCTACGTTAGACTTGACTATTACTCCGGGTATCACCAACACAAGTGTTGTTCAAAATGGTTCGAACTTAACGGCTTCTCAACCGAACTTGAATTACCAATGGATCGACTGTGAAACTGGAACACCACTCGCAGGAGAAACAAATCAATCATTGATTCCAAGCACTTCAGGAAACTATGCAGTGATTCTATCACTCGGTACATGTTCAGATACTTCCGAATGTACGGCAGTAACAGTTGTAGGACTTGATGAAAACGACTTCTCTCATTCGTTAGTGGTATATCCTAACCCAACAGGAGGGAAACTCTCTATTGAGTTCAGTGAAATGCAAACAGGAGTTGAGACCCGTTTATTGGATATGAGTGGCCGCAGTGTACTCACGAAGCGATTCGATACAGCCGAAAAAGTAGATTTGTACTTCGAAGGTCAATCAGGAATTTACTTCTTAGAGATAATCAATGCGGAAGGGCAAAAAGCCGTACTCAAGATTGATAAGTTGTAACGCATTTACTCAACATATAGCAACGAACGCCTGCGGATTTTCCGTGGGCGTTTTTTTTTATGTGGTGACAATTTGATTTTGAGATGTATCGATATATTTCGATATTTAGATCAGGTCCTAGGAAAACTCAATTAAAATGGAAAAAGCACTGCAAACAATGATCGACAACATGCCCGAAAAAACGGGGAAGTCACTCGAAGAATGGAAAAAGATTCTACAATCCAAGTCGTTTGTGAAGCATTCGGAAGCTGTTAATTTTCTCAAGAAGGAACATCAAGTGAC
>JBFHGY010000377.1:0-4039 GCA_041582905.1 Crocinitomicaceae bacterium
CTACGGCTTGTCCAATGGCTGATATCACCTATTCTGCAACAATTACAAATACCTTAACAGGTTGTACCGCTTCAGATGATATCAATATTACTGTTGGCGTATGTGCGTGTACATTCAACTCTTTTACGTATAACATCAATCAATGTCAGGGTGGTGGAACCTATTCTATTAGTGGTGATTTTGAGTATTTCTTAAATCCAGGAACAGGATCACTAGTCGTAGAAGCAACGAATGCCTCGGGTACCTACACGCAAACGATTCCGGGTCCGTTTACAGATTTCCAATTAACCAATTATTTGGTGACCGGAATTCCTTCTGATGGATCGCCAGTGACAATCAACGTGTATTTTACGGATGAAACAACATGTGAATCTACGCTAAATGGCGTATCGCCAGTGCTTCCTACGGTTACAAATGTAGCGGGAGGAGGAACGTACTGTGCAGGAGATGTGGTTGCTCCGATTTTGGTAGATGTTACGGGAACAGGACCTTGGACAATTGACTACACCTTGGATGGTGTGGCGATGACAGCGTCAGGTGCAGCTTCTCCTGTTTCGTTGGGAACAGCGGCTGGAGATTATATCGTAACGGCCGTGACGGATGCAAACTGTACGAACGCTGGATCAGGAACACAGACAATTATCATTCATACACTACCAACAGTTACCAATGTGACTGGTGGAGCAGCGTATTGTGATGGAGATCCGATCAATGATATTTTTGCCGACGTTACGGGGGCAACACCTTGGACAATCGATTACACAGTAGATGGGGCTCCAATGAGTGTGTCCAATGCTACAAGTCCATTGAACTTGGGTAATGCGCCAGGTGTGTATACGATTACAGGAATCACCGATGCCAATTGCTCGAACTCGGTAGCTGGAACACAAACGATTACAGTTTATCCGCTTCCTGCCGTATCAGCAGGGAATGATTTCACGATTTGTGAGAATGATCCTGCAGTACTTACTGGGTCCGGAGCGTCTACCTATGTGTGGGATAATGGCGTAACAAACGGTGCTGTCTTCAACCCGACCAGTACGGCTACGTACACTGTCGTTGGAACGGATGTAAATGGATGTCAAGAAACAGATAGTATGGTCTTAACTGTTGAACCGCTTCCTATTGTTTCGTTTGTTGCGGATGATACGGATGGATGTAGTCCAATGTCAGTGGAGTTTACCAATACGACTCCGGGGAATATCACGAATTGTATCTGGAGCATTGAGGGAGCAGAAATTTTAGATGGTTGTACCATTAGTTATACCTTTGATTCTCCAGGATTGTATGACGTAACGTTAACAACAACGTCCGCATCAGGATGTACGAACTCCGTTACTTACAGCGATTACATCTACATCGAAGCAGATCCAATTGCTGATTTCGTTCCATCCACTTCGGAAATTTCAGTCTATAATTCAGATGTAACGTTCATCAATACATCCTACGGAGCAACTTCGTATGAATGGGATTTTGGAGATGGATCAGCGTTGGTGTACACAGAGGAGCCTTCAGTTACGTATCCTCCTGCAAATCCAACGAATTACGAAGTAACGTTGTACGCGTACTCTCCACTAGGTTGTGTTGATTCGATGACGCGCGAGATTTTCTACAAGGAAGATGTGATCTTCTACGTGCCGAATGCCTTTACACCCGACGGTGATGAGTTCAACCAAACATTCCAGCCCGTGTTTACCTCAGGATTCGATCCGTATGATTTTGATTTGTACATCTACAATCGTTGGGGAGAATTGATCTTCGAAAGTCACGATTCTCAAGAAGGATGGGATGGAACATTCAAAGGAAATCTTGTCCAAACAGGCTTGTATTCTTGGAAAATCGAATTCAAGACCATCTACACAGATGAACGTGTTCTCGTGACGGGACATGTCAACGTTTTGAAGTGATAAACGCTTAGCATTACAAGAGTTGTCAGATTTATTCTGACGAGTGAAGCAGCACTTTCTTATCTTATCGCGTCTCAGATGTAAGACCTGAAACTGCATTTATGAAAGATCTGTTTAAAGCAATTGGAGGATTGCTTGTAATGATATTGTTTTTGTTCGAAGCATCTGCTCAGATGCCGATATCCATGTCTCCTGCGAGTAATAACCAAACGTTCAGTACGTGTAACGGGTTTATTATCGACTCAGGAGGCCAGGGAGGACCTGGATACGGGAATAATGAGAACATCACCATCACGATTTGTCCAGATACTCCTGGAGAAATTATTTCCATCGTTTTTAACCTTTTTTCCCTCGATTTAACCGACGATAATCCAGCGCCGAATATCACGAACGTGGATATTATGAACGTATATGACGGAACTTCTACGGCAGCAAATAGTCTTGGTTCATACTCAGGCAATCAGTTGCAAGGAGTGGTGATTGAAGCGACCGCCCTCAATCCTTCTGGATGTATCACATTACAGTTCATTTCTAATACAATCGGGACGGGTATGTTCACTGCAAGCGTCAGTTGCGAAACACCTTGTAACGATCCTCAGGCCGGAGGATTAATTGTGAATGGAATTACGTCGGATAGTATTCGGGTTTGTCCAGGAGAATTGGTGAACTTCCAAGAGCAAGGTTCTTTTGCTCAACCAGGATTTAACTTGGTCGATTATGAATGGGATTTCATGGATGGAACAACAGCAAACGGTCAAAACGTATCACATTCCTACAATATCCCAGGTCAATATCGGGTTCAACTTTTTGTGACGGATGACAATGGATGTAGCAATCCAAACTTAATTGATCTGGAAGTATTGGTTGGAACGGAAGCTGACTTTACCGGATTCCCTGGTGATACTACAATATGTTTGGGCGAATCAATGAGTTTTTCTGCAGATCCTAATACCTACGAAGTTCAGTGGAATGGATTTAGTGGAAGTCAAGCAATTGATGATGGATGTCTTCCTGATACGTTGTTAGGCGTTTCACAAGATATTCAGATGCTTCAAACGGGCTTTGCTGCGGGAACAACAATTACGAATGTTTCGGATATCCAAAGTATCTGTTTGGATTTGGAGCACTCCTTCATGGGAGATTTGGTGATCATCATAGAATGTCCAAACGGTCAAAATTCAATTCTTCATCAACAAGGTGGAGGAGGAACACAAATTGGAATTCCCGTACAGGCGGACAATGTGGATTGTTCAGACCCTTCCACAATTGGAGTGCCTTTTACTTATTGTTTTTCTCCAACTGCTACGCAAACGTGGGTAGATTGGGTAAATGCTAATCCTGGAGTGAACACCATTCCAGCAGGAACCTATGCTTCCGTCGATCCTCTTTCAAATTTGGTGGGATGTCCAACCAATGGCGTTTGGACACTAACGGTGATCGATAATTGGGCGGCAGACGACGGAACTTTGTTCAACTTTGCACTCAACCTAGATACTTCATTTTATCCTCCAATTACGACTTTTCAACCGAATATCGGGGCAAATTCGGACTCCTCGTATTGGGTAACGCCCGCTCCTTTTTTAACGAGCATTTCTGCGGATGGAAACGATATAACGGTGATGCCAACAGTTGATGGAACGTACAATTATCAGTACGTTGTTGTCGATAATTTTGGTTGTACGTATGATACTTCGGTAAACCTCATCGTTGAACCGAACCCAATTGTTTTTGCAGGAAATGACACAACGCTGTGTGGAGGGAACTTACTTCAGTTGCAAGGACAGTTGTCAGGGCCAGGAGCATCATCAGATTGTGATTATACATTGATTTTGAACGATAATTTCGGTGATGGTTGGAATGGAAATACGATCACGGTAACGGTGAATGGAATTTCAACCGATTATACACTTCCTACGGGAAGCAATACCACCTTTAGCCTTCCTGTCCCGAGTGGAACCACGGTCACCGTCACGTTCAATGCTAACGGAGCTTTTGTCAATGAATGTTTCTACTCAGTAGAGGATGAATCAGGAAATGTGGTTTTCACGCAAGGTCCAAATCTAAACGGTGTAACAACCAACACCTTCGTTCCAGCATGTGCGCCAGATTTTGTCTTTGAATGGACGCCTCCC
>JBFHGY010000378.1:0-4033 GCA_041582905.1 Crocinitomicaceae bacterium
AACAGCATTGTATTTCGGATTAGCATCTCCGTGAATGAGGTATTTGTACAAATTGTCGGGATACTTCTTTTTGTCTAAGTACTTCTTTTCGTTTAAGTCGCGCGGCACCGATTTCATTGTTTCGATCAATAGATCTCGATCTTCTTCCCGGATATTCCAGCGCTCATCTTCCTTAAAGAATTCAGGAAAAAACAGCCGCATGCTCGTGCCGTGAATGTCCGAAATGGGATACTCTAAGTTGTAGTTAAAATCGAACGGACCGTTTACAATGTTCCGGCGATATTCGTGCTTTGACCCAAGTAATTTCGTGCTGTCGTAGCTGTAATGTGCTGCAAATTCACGCAAAGGAAACTCACTTTGATCTTCTTTTAGAGCAATACTCTCCTTTCGATCAACAAGGAAGTATCCATGCGTTTTCATATTTAGCGGCATCTCGCATCCAGAAAAATCCTTGTAAATATGCGTATTTCGAATTCCCTTCGCTTGAAGTTGTTCGTTGAGAAACTTTGGAGTGAGGAAATGATAAAGTGAATTGTAGTAAGTATTGTTGCTCACGATGATCAACTCACGAAGCATTTGTTGAATGGTGGTGTTCTTTTCCCGTGATTCCTCCACAAATTGCATATTACCACATTCAAAATCCCTGTTTAGAACAAGTACCGATTCAACGGGAAAGTCTTTTTCTTTCAATTTTTCAAGGGTCAAAATAGCCGTTGGAAGCTTCACGACGCTAGCAGGATGAAAATACCATTCAGGAACAGCGTAGTTATGCGTTTGTCCGAGTACTAGAATAGAGTCAAAGGCTTCAATTTCTGTCAACATGAATTGAAATCGAAACTTTTCACGGTTCCCCAAAACGTAATCCACTAAGCTATCTTTCCCATACATTTCGAGGAGGAAATCGGGCTCAATTGGATCTTCGGAGTTAGCGTTTTGGCAAAAAACGAAACTACTTGTCCATATCGTCAAGAAGATCAGAATCGTTTTCTTCATTTTTCGTTGCTTTTGTCAAGAAGTAGATAAGAACAGCAGGGGCAATTACGGTGAAAAACCACAAAACGATAAAGGGCTGTTCCATTACAAAATACGTCATCATCCATATTGATAAGGCAATGAAGATGATCGGAGACAGGGGATACAGCCACGCTTTTACCGTTGTTTCATTGGTCATTTTCTTTGCACGCAGGATGAATATTCCCATTACGGTTAACAATGCGAAAACAGCGAGCGTAAACCCAGTAAATTTGATAATGTCGTCAAACGGAACGGTGAAAACCAAGACAATGGAAATGATTGCCATCACCACAATAGCAATGCGTGGAGCACCGTTTGAACTTTCTTTTCCAAGCGCTTTGAACAAGCTGTGATCTTTTCCCATTTGTTGTGCCACACGAGGTCCTGCAATGAACATGGCATTCACGCCAGAAATCAGTGCAAGGGAGAAAACGGCACTGAAGAACAAGGCTGCTTTGCTTCCGAGAAGTTTCGAGGCTACGACGTTTCCGAGGTCGACTTGAAAGGCGAGCTCGTCAAAGGTCGCAACATACATGAAAACGGTGTTCAGTAATAAGTATAAAACGGTAACAATGATCGTTCCGACTAACAAAGAGAAGGGGAGGTTGCGCTTTGGATTTTCCAGGTTTCCTACGATGTAAGAACTGGCATTCCATCCGCTGTATGCAAACATTACCCAAACTAAGGATCCCGCAAAAGAAAGACTAAAAATCATGTCAAAGCTTTCATCGGATGGTGCAAAATCTACGCCAGATGTTTTTCCTTCTCCTCCAAAGAACAATGGAAGTATCAGAAACGCTGCGACTAAACCGAGTTTGATGTAGGTCATGTAGTTTTGAACCAATCCACCGACTTTTACGCCTCGCATTTGTACTAAAGCGATAACGGCGATAACTATTGCACCGATGAACTTCACAATGGGAATACCTAAAAATGCAGCGTCGCTTTCTGCACCGATTATGGGCAAAAAGTATTCGCCTGTGGCAATGGAAAGCCCTGCAATTGCTGCAGAAAAACCGATGATAATGGAAATCCATCCGCTGATAAAACCGAGTAAGGGGTGATACAATTTGGTTAAAAAGGTATACTCTCCTCCCGATTTATTGATCGTTGTGGCGATTTCTCCGTAAACAGTCGCACCGCATAAGGAAATAACACCTCCCACAAGCCAAATAATAAGAATGGCGAAAGGGTCTGGAATACCAATTTCTGGAACTACTTGAAATCCCAAAGAAGTAAATATTCCTGTACCGATCATATTGGCTATGACCATGTTTGTTGCGACGGATCGCGTGTATTTTTGCGCCATTTTTGGTGGATTAGTCTTCAGCGACCTAAAATAGTTTTTTTTTAGGATTTGAGATAATGAATTATAATCAGCAAATTTGTGTAAACCAAAGACCTCATGAAGAAACTTGCATTTATCGCGATCGCTGCATTCGCAGTATCATGTACGAGTGAAACAACTGACAATTCTGAACCTCAAAACGAAACAACAAGCTCCGATTCAACGGAAGTGCTAGAGGTGGAACAACCAAGTTATCCGGAAGATCAAAAATTTGATGATTTTGCGAATTACATTGCTGGTGTTACTGGTGGCGACAATTCGTACTTGAAGGAGTTGGAGTCATCATCAACATGGAAAAGTTACCAAACTGCAATGGATGGCGTTTGGAAAACGACGAATGAAAAGTTGCCAATCATGACAGATTGGTCTGCGGAAGAAATCAACCAGGGAAGTGGTACGTTGTTTTATCCATTTTCCGGACCGGATTTCCTACATGCGGATGTCTTCTTTCCAGAGCATGAAAACATTGTGATGATCGCTTTGGAACCAATCGGGACGTTCCCAGATATGAAGGAGAAGTCTGAATCAGGAAAGGATGTGACTTACTTGAACGGAGTGCGTAATTCCCTGAATATGATTCTTGGAAAGAGCTTCTTTCGAACGATTGCCATGGCGAGTGATTTTAAAGGTGAAGTAGACGGAAACTTACCCGTATTGATGCAATTCATGAAACGTACCAACCACAAGGTATTGTACCAAGAACCAGTCGCTTTGAATCCTGACGGAACGT
The DNA here is from genome assembly GCA_041582905.1 of Crocinitomicaceae bacterium. Classification (GTDB taxonomy): domain Bacteria; phylum Bacteroidota; class Bacteroidia; order Flavobacteriales_D; family Crocinitomicaceae; genus UBA4466. The sequence goes on from JBFHGY010000378.1 coordinate 3,093, forward strand.
TGACGACGAGCATGGATAATCTGGCCGACTCGACGTACATCGGAAATCGTTACTACTTCAAAAGAAATGGTTCGGACAAAGTAAGAACCTTGACATACTTTGCTGTAAACCTCCAAAACATGCCGTATGTGAGTCGTGGAGGATTGGTTGCGAAAGGTCTGGAAACACGAACGGATTTGGTGAAGTACTTCAATAATTTGGATATCAAATCGACGTATTTAAAATCTGCTTCATATTTAATGCATCGCCCTACGTTTAGCATCATTCGAAACATTATTTTGAATAATTCCGAGTTCGTTCTACAAGACGATTCAGGAATTCCAATTCAGTATTTCGATCGAGATAAGTGGGATTTGACATTCTATGGGAATTATAAGTTTCCAATCTCCTTGTTTGCTGAGCGTCACCAACCGGATTTGGCGGAAGTATATGCGAACGGAGGAGCAAATGTGAAGTCTTTGCCGTTTGGAATTGGCTACCAATACCACAAAGGAACATCGAACTTAATGAAAGCGGTGAAGAAGTAATCGCTGATTACTTTTTCGTGTGTTTCTTGAAAAACGTCAGTAAAGCATCTACTTCTGAATCCCAATATTCGTAGGTGTGACCTGCGGTGGAGTCAATGTGGAATTCAGATTGGGTATTCCCCATTTTGATCAGTGCATCATACAATTGCTGAGAGTAAGCGATAGGGACAATTTGATCCTTTTCTCCGTGTCCAATGTAAACGGGAATGGTTAATTCTTGGATCGAAGTAATTGCATTATCGTTGTTGAGCCATCGATCTGTGTGATCAGCGAAGCTCCCGTAATATCCGTTGTACAACTTGTCTTTCGTGTAACGCGTTTGATCAAAATCGCCAGAGAGCGCTCCGCAAGCAGTAAATAGTGTTGGGAGGTCTAAGGCGAGAAGTACGGCTCCTCGAGCTCCAGTCGACAATC
>JBFHGY010000379.1:0-4032 GCA_041582905.1 Crocinitomicaceae bacterium
GAGTACTTTCTTATCGTTTTCTTGAGCTTCCGACAAGTTGAGAACAGTTCTATTTTTCAAATAGGTAGAGTCCTCCGCTAATTTCAGTTTCACCTCAAGCAATGCCACATGCACCCACTCACTTCCTCCGTGTGAATCCGGGTTCAATTCCAATCCACGTTTAATATATTCCAGTGCCTTTTCATTGTTGCCAGACAACTCATAAGCGGTACCCAAATTCGCTGCGATTTGGTAATCGTTTGGATGTTTGATCGAGAGCTGTTCCAGAATGTCCAGCGCAATTTCTGTTTTTCCCGCTTTGAGCAAGAGTACAGCGTAATCGGAAAGAAGTTTGTAATCGTGTTCGGTCTTTAATTTCTCTTGAAGCTTTTTGAGTCGCTTTTCGACCAGTTTGGCATTGAAATTTGTGTTGAAGGCACGTTGCACGTCTTCCGCGTTGTGGAAATGTCCGTCTTTATCGATGGAATAATAGTAATTCAAACAAGCATGACTCAAGGAAATGCTAGCGAATAAAAACAGGAACAATAGCGTCTTTTTCATGGAGTTTCTCTTTCTCTAAAATGCGTAATCATCTTGGTGACAGAAGCTTCACCTCTGGTGGAATGCACAAAGTCGGAGAAGTAACACCGTTATTGATTTCGATCTAGATCTCGTTGAAAACGGGCAATTAAATCTTTTGAGAAGGAGTGAATGATGTTGGATTCATTTTGATCGATTCCATCAGAGGCATTCGCAATAAATTTCATAGCATCGATGAATTCTTCATAGATCGGAGTTGGTCCGTATCCGTGGCAAAAGTTGATCACTTTTTCGTAGGTTTCCTCCACAGAAGTATTTTTCCCTTCTTCATAATTAAACGACCACTTGATTTCTGATGCCCATGAATGTTTTTGAAGCAATTCGTTCAGTGCGTTCTTCTCTTCGGGTTGAATAATGCCATCGGCTTTTGCTATGGCGTAGAGCAATTCACCGAGTACTTCGTATAATTTTTCTTGTTTAGTCATGTAGACAAGATACGGATTACACTGACTGGCCTGACACATTTGGACAAAAAAAGAGGTCCCCAATCGGAGACCTCTCTTAAAAATCGTTCGTTTACTAGGATTAGTCTACGCTAATTTCAGTTACACGGGCATTTTTACCTTTTCTACCTACAACCAACATTCCACCTTCTTTGAATTGGAAGTTGTAACGAGGCATCAATGGCATTTTGTATCCTTGTGATTTATCTTTCGATTTAAACAAAACATCAGCGCTGATGTCTCCTTCACGATCGAAGGTTACAAGCTGCGTTACAGAACTTTTCTGTCTTACTGATTTAGGATTTTTCCCTTCTTTCAAGCGTGCTGCGTTCTTAGGGTTTTCGTTGTACAACAAGTACAATTGGTCGTCCTTCATCATGGTAGCGATTCCGTAGTAAGCCAATTCGTTTACACCAGGAGTGATACTCACACCAGCCAAAGCCATAAGCGTTCCAGCTGTTCCTTTCGTTGAACACGTTTGGTTTTTCTCTAAGATAGAGTACGTTTTCATTTTTCCTTCAGCATCCAAGAAGAATACCAACACGTTTCCGTATGTCCAGATTTGTTTTACTGTGTTTCCTTCAGCATCTTGAACTTCCTGGTAATGGTAGTACTCAGAAACTACAGTCATACCTCCGTCAGCCATTGGGTAAGCTGCTCTCACAACGTAGTTGAAAAGACCTTTTCCTTTGTTGGCTTTTCTCTCGTTCATAAGTTGCCCTAAGAACTTCTTATCGAACGGAGACAAGTTAGAAGCTGTTACGTTTCTTGTTGATGGATCGATTTTCACGAAGAAAAATCCTTTCATTCCTGCGTCGAACAATTTTTTCAAACCGTAGAATCCTGTACAGATGATTTCGTTTGATTTGTTCAATTGCAATTGAGCAGAAAGAATTACTTCATCTTTGAATCCAACCTCGTATTCTTTCAACTCGCTGTCTTCGTGGAAGTAAGAGTAAAGAGAAACATAGTAACGACCTTTTGATCCTTTGGCTTTCTTTTCAGAATTTTCCAGTCTGTTTCGTGCAGCCATGTGAAGGTTTCCGTCGTTATCTACAAGGTAGTTCAATACAGAGAAGTCTCTATTTTCTTGGTCAAAAACGATGTCGTTTTTCCAGATTTCATTCAAATCATTATCTGTTACTTTTACACCAATGCGAGCATTTTCTTTTCTCTTTGCAGGGTAAAGTGTAATGAACATGATTTTACTTGAATCTGCACTTCGAATGACATTGAATGGTCGTTGAAAACGGTTGAACTTGTCATCTTTCAATACCATTGCCTCATAGTGCTGATTGAACTTTCCTCTAGGAACATTCAAGTCAGAAGCATACAATGTCATTTCATCTGCTTTTTTATCAAAGCTTTGTGAGAAGAAGTAAGTTGTTTCACCGATTTGACCTGCATCAACGTATTTTACTTCCTTTTTGTTTACCTCCGGTAATTCAAGCTCTTTGGAAGCATCCATTGCTAGTTTTTCATCCAAAGAAACAACACGGTACGTTTTACGACCTTTCTTTGTTAGGAAGCTAAAGTCGTCACGTTGCATGTTCAATACCTTCTCGATTTCCTCTGAACGTTTGTTCATCTCGAAAGGTGCACCGTTCACTACGGTGACGTTTTGGGCGGTTGTAAACCCGGCGATCAATAGTGTTAAACCGACGAGTGGGTAAGTTAAATTCATTTATTTTAGTTTATATTCGTGGTCGAAAATACTCAATTTAATTATGAACAGAGTCCTAGCTACCTTTATTGTTGCCTTTCAGTGTTTTACATCTTTTTCTCAAGATGGTCCCAAAGTCGTTGTATTTAACCAATCAGAACAAGATGAAGTTCAAAACACCGTTCAAAACTTGTTTAAGATAAGTGTATTGGAACCACTTTCTGGAGATATTAGTTTATACTACGAAAGAGTTCTTGGTGCGAATATTTCTGCCGAGGCTGGTTTGGGTTTCACCATTGATGATTACTTTGGATCTATTCTCTTCGAAGATGAGTTTAGCACTGTATATGATGACAGAACACCATTGATTGGACATAGTTTCGCATTAGGGTTTAGATACTATCCATTTATTGCGGCTGACGAAATTTATTTTGCTCCTGAGTTTAAATATCGTTACTACCACAGTGAGCAAGTTGTTTCTCCAGGGACAACTGCGATGCAAACGAATCACGAGTACAAGAAGATGACGAACTTCCGTATTACTGTTGGGTACAATTACTTCTTTGATGATAACGTATTCATCGATTTCTACGGAGGTGTTGGTTTAGCCATGTTTAAATACGGAGGATACAATAGCGTATACGATTCACAAACGGATATGTATACCTACCAGTTCAGTGAAGTGAAACGCCCACGTCCTTGGTTGACATTGGGAATTAAATTCGGATTCGGAATTTAAGAGCTCCCCTCGTTTCTTGGCTCGTTCCATTCTGCAGTTTGGAACTATAGGTTCGAAAGGAATTGCTCCGCATTCTTCAAGTGCGTTTCTTTCTTCTCGGGTGACATCTTTTGAAATGTCCGAACCATCATGCTCATGCGCGGATTGGAGAGGAAAAAATCCTGATGTTTGTCGATGAAATTCCAGAAAAGTCCGTCCCATGTATCGCACCAATCGCCCGATGAGTAATTACTCATTTTCTTAATGTAGTTCGATCCTCCGATGTATGGTTTTGTGGCAAATGTTCCGCCATCGGCAAATTGACTCATTCCGTAGATGTTCGGAACCATGACCCAATCGTAGGCATCAATGAAGAGTTCCATGAACCAACGGTAGACTTCGTCGGGATCGAATTCGCAGAGCAACATGAAATTCCCAAGAATCATCAGGCGCTCGATGTGATGACAATATCCCGTTTTGAGCACTTTTTTGATGGTTTCATCAATCGGAGGAATGCCGGTTGTTCCATCGTAAAAGGAGGAAGGAATTTTTCGGTCGAATTGCCAGAAATTTTGCGTTCTCGAGTAGCGACCTTTGCAGTCGTACATTCCTCGAATGAACTCGCGCCA
>JBFHGY010000380.1:0-4029 GCA_041582905.1 Crocinitomicaceae bacterium
ATGATCATCTACTTTCAGGAAGGGATCTCCATCAAATCCAACTAGAAACACTTCTGTCCCCAAGGTTTGGATACTTGGATCACCAAACAGGCAAGCGTCCTCGGTCGCATCAAGGAAATACCATTGGTCGGACAATCGTAGAGCACAAATAGTATGGTTGGCTAAGCCAAGAGAAGGGAAATCGAATACACCTTCCTTACTATTTGTTCTGGAAATGGCTGAATACGCTTCAAAACCAAAATGTCGGTAGAGCGCTGTGAGTAGTGTCGCCATGTCCTTGCAATCACCCAATCCATTTTTCAAGACCTTCTCACATTGCCGCGGGATAATCGCATTGATCCCATTTTCCATGTCGATGTACTTAATTTGAGTCTGAACAAAGCGATAACATGCCTTAGCCAACTCTTCACGAGTTCCTTTCTCTGCAATTTGTTTCAGATCAGCTGGAATCAATGATTCATCAATTTTCAGTTGTGGATGAATGCGTTCCTCGAACCAATTCGAAAAGTACATGATTGGATCTTGATCCTTTGGATGAAGAAAGTAGGGAATACTTTCATGCGACTCGTAGCTCGCCGCGTTGATTTCAAAGTTTCCTTCCAAATACAGACCATTTCTCCCAGTGAAAACTACATTTTCTGGAAGCTGAAACTCGTACCTGACGTTATCAGCGTCGAACCAACCCGACTGATAGCATTTTGTCAAGAAGATGGTATGCTTTTCCTGCGTATGGAATTCCAATTTGAACTCGATACCAGCCGGAATTTTTAGATAGTAATAGCGTGTTCCTGTAAAAAATGAACTTCGATCAATTGATGAAACGATGATCCCCTTTTTTAGATTAGATGCTTTCCATTTTGAGCCTTTCCGTTCGTATAATTCATAGAAGATCAACTCGGCATTTTCATTCACCGAAAAACCGATACTTTCCTCCTGAAGAGATTCATTCCTACCTTGAATGATGATTTTCTCCTGATAATTTTCCAAATCTTCTACTACGTAGGTATGCACTTCCTCTTGAATGGATAATTGTCCAAAAGAAATAAGCGCAGCCAAAAGAAATATCAGTAAAAGGATCAGCTTGTGCATTCGACTAAAATACAGAATTCCTGTCTTTTGTCCACCGACCTACGTATTAATGGGCTGCCAAAAAAGATATGTCTCCATTGATACAAAAGAGTTGAACTTGTTTTGTTAAATTTGTGGGCTTAAAACTCAAACAAAATGATCGAAACGGATATCATCATCATAGGGGCTGGACCAGTAGGTCTTTTCACCATTTTCGAAGCAGGATTATTGAAATTAAAATGTCATTTAATTGACTCGCTTCCTCAACCTGGGGGACAATGCTCGGAAATCTACCCAAAGAAACCGATTTATGACATTCCAGGATTTCCATCTATTCTTGCAGGAGATTTGATCAAAAACTTGGAAGAGCAAGCTGCTCCGTTCAAACCTGGATATACGCTTGGTGAGGCAGCAGTTGACATCGAAAAGCAAGACGATGAGACCTTCATCGTTACTACAGATAAAGGAACAAAACACCACGCACCAATCGTAATGATTGCAGGAGGATTGGGTGTATTCGAACCACGTAAACCGCCTATCGACAACTTGGAAACATACGAAGATAACGGTGTAGAGTACATTATTAAAGATCCGGAATTATACCGCGGAAAGCGTTGTGTGATTTCTGGAGGAGGTGACTCAGCTTTGGACTGGGCAATTTACTTGACCGAAAACAAAATTGCTTCGGAGGTTTCATTGGTTCACAGAAGATCTTCATTCCGAGGACACTTAGATTCTGTTCAGAAAGTGATGGATTTGGCTGATACTGGAAAAATCAACTTGATTACGGAAGCAGAAGTAATTGGCGTTGGCGGAAACGGCAAAGTCGAAAATGTGACGATTAAGCATAAATCTGACGGAGAAAAAGTAGTAGACACAGACCACTTTATTCCATTATTCGGATTGAAACCAAGTCTTGGACCTATCGCCAATTGGGGATTAGAGATTGAAAAAAATGCGATTAAAGTAGATACGCTTGATTATTCCACGAACATCCCTGGAATTTACGCGATTGGAGATGTGAACACTTACGAGAATAAATTGAAACTTATCTTGTGTGGTTTCCATGAAGGAACCTTGGCTGTTCAGTCGGCTTTTGCTCGAATTCATCCTGAGAAAAAGAATGTATTGAAATATACAACTGTGAATGGAGTTCAAGGTTTTTAAAACAGGAAGTTCATTTGTGAAAGTATTAAGGCTCGACGTTGTCGGGCCTTTTTTTGATTTAAACACAAGGGTGGATGTAAAACCGTAGAGGTGTTCTTGTTGTGAATAATTCAACCACATAGGTACATAGGATACATAGAACCATGAACACAAAGGTGAACATAGAATGAACTAACGCCTCCTGCGACGTAGCGCCCTTGCGGTGAAATGAGAATAGCTCCGTGTTTTGACGAAGGTAAGTTGGGTCCTTGCGGTGTAAAAATTAAACCACATAGGTACATAGGATACATAGAACCCTGAACACAAAGGTGAACATAGAATGAACTAATGCCTCCTGCGACGTAGCGCCCTTGCGATGAAATGAGAATAGCTCCGTATCTTGACGAAGGTAAGTTGTGTCCTTGTGGTGTGAAAATTAAACCACATAGGTACATAGGATATATAGAACCATGACGTAAAGGAGAATATAAACAAAACAACCCGTGTTGTTTTTGGTGGTGAAAGTAGCTTCTGGAAACGTTAATCATTTGCTAACGTGCGTGAATTGCGATGATGAGGAAAGAAGATTTCGTAATTTTACCCTATGAACAGACGAACCATCAATACCGTGATTGTCTTGGGGATTTTATCTCTCCTGAGCATCATGGTTATTCAAGGAGTTTGGATTCGAAAGACCATTTCTACTCAAGCTACGTCACTCGAAATTCAGGAACGCGAAGACTCATTAAACTTTGTTCGTTTTACAGAGAACACGCACATCGCTCTGAGTAATGTACTAAAGGATATTGCGCTTCAGAGTTCGGATAGTTCAGACTTGTATGGAGCCGTAAAACAAATCGAACCGAACTATTTCTCGGTAGATATCAACGAAGAATTACAGCCCTATTATCTCGAAACCTTGCTCAAACGTGAATTTTACGCACAGCAAGTTCGTTATGATTTTCAATATGGGATTTACGATTGCTTCACCGACTCTATCATATTTGGAAATCTCATGAAATATGTCGGAGATTCTACCTTTTCTTCAAAAGAGACAACATCGGAAGCTCCACTGCCCGAAGCGATTTGGAGCAAAGACGGACATTACTTCACTGTCTACTTTCCTGACGTGAAAGAAAATGGGAATGTCACTCAATTGTCCACCTCATATTCTCCGTATTTCTACCTTATTTTTATTGTGGTTGTCATCCTCATTTTCTTTGGTTTCACAGTGAATGTTATCATGCGCCAAAAAAGACTATCCGAGGTAAAAACAGACTTCATCAACAACATGACGCATGAACTTAAGACACCCATTTCGACCATCGGGCTATCCGCTGAAATGATCATGCGGAGCGACATCAGCGACAAGGAAAAACTGCAACAATATGCAGGGATTATTTTCAAGGAGAACAAACGACTGGAACATCAGGTAGAACGCGTGTTGAATGTGGCCAAAATGGACAAAGACAAGCTATCCTTGAAAAAAGAACGTTTCGATGTTCACGAACTACTCGACGAGGCCAAAGACAACTTTGAGTTCAACCAAACAGAAAAAGGTGGCTCCATTCACCTCGAACTTGATGCAACACAGTACGAAATCGATGCCGACCCGGTGCACCTTTCGAATGTCGTGTACAACTTGATGGATAATGCCGTTAAGTACTGTGACCATGCGCCCGACATCACACTGAAAACACAATCGGACAAGCGTTGGTTCTCATTGGAAATCACAGACAACGGAATTGGAATTAGACGAGAAGATCTCAAAATGATCTTTGATAAATTCTATCGTGTTCCCACCGGAAATCGCCA
>JBFHGY010000381.1:0-4006 GCA_041582905.1 Crocinitomicaceae bacterium
AGGCAGGATATCAAGTGGATAAAATCTCATTGGTCGATCAGTTTCCGCATACGGGACATATCGAGTCGATTGCAAAATTCACAAAAAAATGATAGTAGAACTGATTTCTATTGGAGATGAGTTGTTGATCGGTCAAACGGTGAACACGAATGCTTCGTGGTTGGGTAAGGAATTCGCACAGCGTGGTGCGAGTGTCAACTATACAACAGTTATCAGAGATACAAAAGAAGATATTTTACACGCGGTTGAAGTAGCATTTTCGCGCGTCGATGTGATCATCGTAACGGGTGGTTTAGGTCCAACGAAGGATGATATCACCAAATATACTTTGTGCGAATACTTCAATACGGAACTGGTGTTGAATGAGGAGGTTTTAACTCGGGTTCGCGGTTATTTTGAAGCGCGAGGAAGGGAAATGCTCGACACAAATATCAAACAGGCTGAAATGCCGAAGTCAGCACAAGTTTTACAAAATGATATGGGAACAGCATCTGGGATGTGGTTCGATCATGATGGGAAAGTGTTGGTGAGCCTTCCAGGTGTTCCGTACGAAATGAAGCACTTGATGACGGATCGCGTATTTCCGTTGTTATCAGAGCAATTCCCGATGAAATCGCTCTATCACCGAACTTTGCAAACGCAGGGAATAGGGGAGTCGTATCTGGCAGAGCACATCGAAGATATTGAGACGGATATTCGAAACAATGGGTTTGGGTTGGCATATTTGCCATCGTCCTCACAAGTGCGATTACGCGTGAGTTCAGAGCATTCTGAGTTGAACGCACAAAAAATAGAAAGCTACTTCCAACAAATTGAAAAGCGTCTTCCACAATACGTATATGGAAGAGAGAATGACCGTCTCTCTGAAGTATTGGGACAGTGGTTCACAGAAAACAATAAAACAATTGGAACGGTGGAGAGTTGCACAGGCGGAGCAATAGCAGCCGATTTAGTCTCTGTCCCTGGATCATCAACGTATTTCATGGGAAGCATGGTCACGTATTCATACGATCTTAAGTCAAAGTTGGTCGGAGTGAATATGGAGGATATCATCTCACAAGGGGCTGTTAGTGAAACGGTCGTTCGCCAAATGGCAGAAGGAGGAAGAAGAGAATTAGGAATAGATTATTGCATCGCAGCGTCTGGAATTGCTGGACCGGGAGGTGGAACGGAAGATAAACCAGTAGGTACTGTTTGGATTGGAGTTGCTGGACCAAATGGAACGCTGGCGAAGAAGTTTTTGTTCGGAGATAACCGTGAACGAAATATTCTTCGAACGGTTCAAACCGCCTTGAATTTATTGCGTTGTGAAGTATTGGGTGTATTTAAATAAAAAAACCGTAAAAAAGTCTACGAATTCTTGTTGAATTCAGAATAAATTGGTTTCTTTGCACCCCTTTTAGTAATAGGATTAAAAAAATACAAAGATGTCACGAGTTTGTCAATTAACAGGAAAATCAGTAATGGTGGGTAACAATGTGTCTCACTCTCAACGTAAAACGAAGAGAAAGTTCTACCCGAACTTGTTTACAAAGAAATTTTTCCTTCCTGAAGAGAATGAATATATCACGTTGAAAATTTCAGCAGCTGCATTGCGAAATATCAACAAGAAAGGAATTTCAGCTTGCGTTAAGGAAGCTCGTGAGAAAGGATACCTCAAATAGTTCTACCAATTAGTAGATTCTAAACACAAAGAAAATGGCAAAGAAAGGAAATAGAGTTCAAGTTATTTTGGAGTGCACAGAGCACAAAGATTCTGGGATGCCAGGAACTTCTCGTTACATCACGACTAAAAACAGAAAAAACACGCCAGATCGTATGGAGTTGAAAAAATTCAACCCGATCTTGAAGCGTATGACTGTTCATAAAGAAATTAAGTAAGACATGGCAAAGAAAGTAGTAGCATCCTTACAAAAAGGAGGAGGAAAAGAGCATACGAAAGTCATCAAAATGTCTAAGTCTGAGAAGACTGGCGGGTATGGCTTCAAAACGGAAATTGTACACAACGACAAAGTGAAAGAGTGGTTCGATAAGAACTAATCACTTTCGTGTAATTGTATTTTCAAAGCTTCCATCGTTATGACGGAGGCTTTTGTTATTTTTGAACCTTGCGAAGCAAGAAGTATCGCAGGAATTGAATAATTGAATTCAGATAGATATGGGAGTTTTTAGTTTCTTCTCAAAAGATAAAAAAGAACAACTCGATAAAGGGTTGGAGAAAACAAAAGAGAGTTTCTTTGGTAAACTCGCTCGCACCGTTGCCGGGAAATCACGCGTAGATGCGGAAGTTCTCGATAGCCTTGAGGAAACACTCATTACTTCAGATGTAGGAGTAAATACAACGCTTAAAATCATTGAGAAGATTGAGGAACGAGTAGCGCGAGACAAGTTCATGAATGTGCAAGAGCTCGACGTGATTCTGAAAGAGGAGATTACGAATCTTCTTGAGGAGAATAATGCTACTGACACAGAAAACTATGAAATCCCAAAACATGCCGATGGACCTCACGTAATTATGGTCGTGGGAGTGAATGGTGTCGGGAAAACGACCACCATCGGGAAACTTGCACATCAGTTCAAAGAAGGAGGAAGTAAAGTGGTGCTCGGAGCAGCGGATACTTTCCGTGCAGCAGCAGTGGACCAATTAATTATTTGGTCGGAAAGAGTTGGTGTTCCTATCGTTGAGCAGGGAATGAATGCAGATCCCGCTTCTGTAGCATTTGACACCTTACAATCAGCAAAAGCACAAGGCGCAGATGTCGCTATCATTGATACGGCAGGTCGACTTCACAACAAGGTGAACTTGATGAACGAGTTGACCAAAATCAAACGTGTGATGAGTAAAGTAGTTCCTGATGCTCCGCACGAAGTCTTGCTCGTGTTAGATGGGTCAACAGGACAAAACGCCTACGAACAGGCAAAACAGTTTGCTGCAGCAACGGATATCACTGCGCTTGCCATTACCAAATTAGATGGAACAGCAAAAGGAGGTGTAGTAATTGGTATTTCGGATCAAATGAAAATTCCCGTTCGCTACATCGGTGTAGGGGAAGGAATAAATGATCTCCAACTGTTCAACCGCCGACAATTCGTTGATTCACTTTTTTCGAAGTAAGCAAAATCGATAAACAACTCATTGTTCGATAGTTCTCTTGGGATTCCTATTTTCCCTCGAACTTACACATATTATTTCTAGTTCTAGCGTCGTTTTTTTCTATCTTGATGGATCAAACTATGCTATACTTATGGAAAATGTACACTCTCCAGTCCGATGTGTATCGGGTCGTACGTTCAGAAGCGCCGTATTATTTGTTTTAGGCGCGGTTCTAACGTTTAATGTTTCCTCCCAAACTCCTTGGGTGGACGAAATGCTCAAAGAGAACGCCAACTTTAACCAAATCAAACAGTCCTTCGACCAGGAATGGAACGGGAAGGAATACGTCAAAGGAAAAGGTTGGAAACAATATCAACGCTGGAAGGCGTTCTGGGAAACACGCTTATTGCCAGATGGATCATTTCCCGATTTCAAAAACTCATTCCACGAATATCAGCAATACATGTCAGCGAATGGTCAAGCGAAAAGCTTGCAAAACGCTGGAAACTGGTCACCTATGGGACCGTTTACCTACAACAATACGGATTCGTGGAGTCCGGGTATTGGTCGTGTCAACTTCATTGTGGAAGATCCAAACAATGCCAACATCATCTATGTGGGAGCACCAGCAGGAGGAATTTGGAAATCAACAGATGCTGGTTCAACATGGACACCGCTCGGAGATGAATTAGCCGTAATGGGAGTTTCTTCTATTGCAATTTCAGCAGCAAACAGCAATGTGATTTACTTAGCTACAGGTGATGCAGATGGTGGGGACACATACAGCATTGGCGTTTTAAAGTCGACGGATGGCGGACTTACGTGGGCTGAAGTCGGAAATGTTGCAGGTAATCTGAGAGATATTGTGGTCGATCCAGCGGACGAAGACATTGCGTATGTGGCGTCGAATGG
>JBFHGY010000382.1:0-4002 GCA_041582905.1 Crocinitomicaceae bacterium
GAATAATTGAACAAGAATTGTTTTCATTTCTTTTCGGTATATAATAATGTACAAAACAAACTTACGAAAATACTTTCGGCAATCTTCGTGCCGCAAACAGAAATAGCACAGCTTGAAGCAAATAAAGACGATTCGCTTTTACTGTTACGTGAAAGATTGTTAAAAAACCTTATTTAGAATCATTTTAAATTAAATCGAACGGTATCGAAATTGTCATATTACTGTCATGAAATCTGACATTTCTACTAAATTTGCTACCGTCAAAAAGTATGTTTTTGATAAAAGACGAACAGTTTTTTACATAAAAATATCTAGTAGTCAGATGTTTAGAAACTTAAGTAAATGGTGTCTTAACGCAGTAGCTGTAACATTGTTACTCGGGACATTTTCAGTAAACGCCCAAGATGAAGCGCCTGCAGAGGCAGCAATCGACGGTGGAGGATTATTTAAAGCGCAATGTGCAACATGTCACAATCCGCACAAGGACGGAACGGGGCCGAAGCTCTCTGGTGTACGTTCTGCATGGGAAAGCGAAACAGGATCGGGTGATGCAATCATTGAGTGGGTGCAGAACTGGGAAGGTGCTGCAGCGAAATATCCTTATGCAGCAGGTGTTGCTCAGAAGAAAGCAACGAAAATGAACAAGTTCCCGAACTTGAGCGCTGCGCAAGTAACGGCAATTTTGGATTGGGTAGATGCTCAGCCAGAACAAACAGCTGTTGCGAATGGTGGCGGCGGTGATGGATCTGTGGTTACTCAAGAAGATGAAGGAGGTTTCCCATGGATTTGGGTAATCCTTGGAATTTTGTTCTTGGTAGTGATCGGTGCAGTATCTGGAGTTCGTCGTCAATTAAAAGTAGCATCTGGTGAAGTTTCAGCGGATGAGTCGCTTTCTTATGGTGAAGAATTTAGAAAATGGTCTTGGAAAAACTTACGATTCGTTTTGATCGGATCTGTAGTAATCTTTGTAGGATTGCTCGTAGTTGCACTTCAAGGACTTGGAAGAATTGGTGTTGTTGAGGATTACCAACCATCACAACCAATTGACTTCCCTCACAGTGTTCACGCAGGAGATCAAGGAATCGATTGTAGATACTGTCACAACTCAGTTACAAAATCGAAATCTGCCGGATTACCAACTGTAAACGTTTGTATGAACTGTCACAAACAGGTCGCAGGTAACGATGATGAGCAAAAAGCGAAAATCGCGAAGATTTACGAAGCTGCTGGTTGGGACGGTGAAGGATACACAGGTGAAACGAAGCCAATCGTTTGGAACAAAGTTCACGTTCTTCCTGATCACGTTTACTTCAATCACTCTCAGCACGTAGAAGTTGGTGGAGTTGATTGTGCGCAATGTCACGGAGACATGACGAAGATGCAGTCTACTGCGAAAGTTCAGCCAGTTTCTGAATTGAATAAAGTAGAAGGAAACATCCAATTGACGAAACCAACACTTACAATGGGTTGGTGTATCGAGTGTCACAGCGAAAAAGAAATTTCAACTGGTTCAGTAGACACGAAAGGTGGAGGTTACTACGAGGAAATCCACCGTCGATTATTGAACAACGATAGAGAGTTGTACAGCAAATACCTCGAAGATGGTAAAGTGACAGTAAAAGAACTTGGAGGATGGGAATGCTCTAAATGTCACTATTAATAGTATTGAAGAAGTTGATTTTATAGATATGGAAATGAACAGAAAATATTGGAAAGGCATTGATGAACTACAGGAAACTCCTGCGTTTATCGAGTCTGGAAACCAAGAGTTCCCGCAGGAAACTTCTGTTGAAGAGTTTTTGAGTGATGACAACTTAAAAGAATCATCGACAGGTCGTCGCGACTTTCTTAAATTCTTAGGGTTTAGTGTGGCTGCTGCTACTGTTGCAGCGTGTGAGGCTCCAGTAACGAAGGCAATTCCTTACGTGAACAAACCTGAGAACGTGACACCTGGTATGCCGACATGGTATGCTTCAACGTACTACGATGGTAATAATTACGCTAGCATCTTGGTTAAAACAAGAGAAGGGCGTCCAATTTACATCAAAGGAAACAAAGACCAAGGAATTACAAAAGGAGGATCGAATGCTCAGATCATCGCTTCGATTCTTGGTTTATACGACAGCTCCCGTCTAACAGCACCTCAAGTTAAAAAGGGTGGAGAATGGGAAGCAAGTCTCTTTTCTAAGATTGATAAGAAAGTAAAATCAGCTCTTAAATCTGCGAACAAAGTAACACTTGTTTCGAATACAGTAATTAGCCCATCTTTGGGTGAAGCGATCAACGAACTTTCACTTTCATTGGGTGGAACACGTAACGAAGATTATTCTGTTACCAACGATCGTTTCGAGCACATTCAATACGACGCTGTTTCTTACGCTGCAATGCGTGAAGCTAACAAAAAGTCATTTGGTTTGGAGCAGTACGGAAACGGGATTATTCCTACGTACGATTTCTCAAAGGCACACACAATTGTATCTGTAGGAGCTGACTTCCTAGGGACATGGTTGATGCCAACAGTATTCACGGGGCAATACGCTGAGACGCGTAATCCAGATGCTGATTGGATGTCGAAGCACTTCCAGTTTGAGGCATTAATGTCTATCACTGGATCGAATGCTGATGTTCGTGCAATGGTGAAGCCTTCAGAATATGCAAACGTATTAGCGGCAATCGCGAAAGGTTTGGGTGTTTCTGTGTCTGGTGTTTCTACAAAATTGGATGAGAGAGCTCAAAAAGCGGTGAACGGTGCAGTTAAAGCATTGAAATCATCTAAGAAAAAATCGATTGTAGTATGTGGATCAAATAACACAGCACTGCAAATCCTTACAAATAAGATCAACGATAAGCTCGGAGCTTACACAGAAACAATCAATACAAACGAAGCAATCAATTTGTTCCAGTCGAATGACGCTAAAATGAACAAATTTGTTTCTGACGTAGTGAGTGGTAAAGCTTCAGATACGGTAATCTTCTTGAATACAAACCCTGTTTACACGCATCCAATGGGTGAGAAGTTGGGAGAAGGATTGAAGAAGGTGAAAAACAAGATCGCTATCGCATCTCACGCAGATGAAACAGCGAATCGTTGTGATATGATCATTCCTGATCATCATGCACTTGAAGCTTGGATGGATTACAATCCAACAACAAGTCACTATGCAATCGCACAACCAACAATTCGTCCACTAGCAGACACAGCATCTTCACTTGAATCAGTTTTGGTTTGGGCTGGGAAAGCATCTCGTGGAGGAAAAGATTCTAAAGTAGGATACGATTTCATCCAAGAACTTTGGGAACAATGGGGTTACACGATGGATCCTGAAGCGCAAGCTGAATACGGAACATTCGGAAACTTCTGGGATCAAATGGTACACGCAAGTGGAAGTCCAGCGAAGCCTGAAGCTCCTACAGCTCCTTCATTTAACGATGCTGCATTGTCTTCTATCTCTGGTAAATTGCCGAAAGGAGGAGGAACTGAAGTGGTATTGTACCAAAAAGCAGGTATTGGTATCGGTAATCAAGCAAACAACCCTTGGTTGCAAGAGCTTCCAGATCCATTGACGAAAATTACTTGGGACAACTACATTACCATGAACCCTACAGAAATGGAGGGAATGGCGACTACGTTCGACCAAGAAAGCGGATTGGATTTGGCTGACCTTACGATTGGAGGAAAGACGGTTACTTTACCAGTCTACCCATTGCCAGGACAAGCGCCAGGAACAGTTGGTGTTGCCTTAGGATATGGTCGTGGAGCGGACGGTGAAAACATCGGAACAGCTGCATACCAAACAAAAGAATACGGTGGAAACGTAGAATTGGAAAATGGTAACCCAAAACCAATTGGAGCTAACGCTTTCCCATTCGTTAAAACAGAAAATGGAACCCTGTCATACGACGCTTCTGGAGCGAAAGTATCACCAAAGGGAGAAACATACCTTGTAGCAGGAACACAAATCCATTCAACGTCAATGGCACGTCACTCAATTGTACGTGAAA
>JBFHGY010000383.1:0-3990 GCA_041582905.1 Crocinitomicaceae bacterium
CCACAGGATCTGAACGCTATACCATCACTTTTGAAATTGCAATTAAACCTGACACTATAGCCACAAAAGATTACTTGATTGAGTTAGACTTCAAACATTTCACTACTGGAGATACATCCTTACGAATTGTCACTCCATTATTTAGATTTACAAAAGACTCACTTAACTCAAAAAGAAAAACAAATGTAAACGCTGAAATTGAAGTATATAATAATCTGAGTGAGATATCCCAATTTGGTGTATTGATGATCAGATGCGATCAGGTCGTATTTAATGAATCAAACCATCAAAAAATAATTACACTCGTAGCTAAAAAGGATACCCCCGATAAAAGTAAAACGATCCAAGATCTGATCGAACTTCAAAAGGAATCCCTCTCCGCTTCTGACACAGTTGATGCCGCAATCATCGAACTAATGGTTGAAAATCCTCAATACTATGACGGTAACATTCCACATGCGTTCGATGTTGCAAAAGTGACTCTTAAGATTGAGGATGGACGGTTTAAAAAAATAATTGTGTACGCTCATAATATGAAAGGCCGATTCGAATCGAAATATCCAATATCGGCTACCCAGTTTCATTCAAAACGGAACGAGAAAATATATTATCAAGGCTGTGATGCAAAGCTAATAGATACATATATCAAAGTCGGTGAGTTGATCCAATACTATGAATTGGCTGACAGAAAACAGTTCCCTCCAAATTCTATGGTCACTTTAACAAAGAACAAACCCATTGATACACTTTTCTTTTATCGTAATCCTATCTCCTTTTTCGACGCTCGAGTCTACACAGATCCAATCGGGTTAAACGGAAATTCCAATGGACTTTTACTCACGGAGGTTAATTCTCGTTTTATCTTAAACTCATACAACTACGGACGTTTTACCTGGGTTCCATTCATACACCTTCACCTCGGCTTAACCAAATACGATAGTAAGTTTGACACGTTATCAGTAACAAGTCTACTTGATAGGAGTCCAAATACACTTTTATCACTACGGCAACAGGCCAATATTAACTTTCAAATAAGATTGGATGTGCTTCGCTACTCTGGTCTTCACGAATCTGTTTTTGGGATTGGGCACCATATTGCACTCACAAAAGTAAAAGATACAACAGATGCATCTGGAAGATCGCTCACTCCATCCTTTAGTTTTTATTGGAGAGGAAAACTCTTCTCAAATCCTTGGATCAGCCTAGACCTTATGTTTCCGATCTATGCTAACTACAATCATGATAACATTTTTGAGAAGTATACAAACAAATGGGATTTGCTGATTGCTCCCGAACTTGAATTGAATATTGAACCTGCTAAATTTAAAGTAAAGGAAGAAGACGCTAAAAATTACACGCGAATCTTCTTTCGTCTAAGATATTTTGACATGCCAAATCACCGTGGAAATAATTTCTTGCAATTTCACATGGGATTTTCGGTCCCTGTTATCGACCTTTTCAAAAAGAAGTAAAGAAAATTATTTCAACTTCTCATTATCCAAATGCCTTGTCGAGTCGCGCTTCGTTTTCTTATCCAAGTTTTTTCGAAGTGCGGCTTCGAGGTCGATTCCTGTTTGATTTGCTAGACAAATCAACACAAACATAACGTCCGCCATTTCATCGCCGAGGTCTTTGTTTTTATCGCTTTCTTTCTCGCTTTGCTCTCCATAGCGTCGAGCCATGATACGCGCCACCTCTCCTACTTCTTCCATGAGCATGGCTGTGTTGGTCAATTCATCAAAATAACGAACTCCGAATTCCTTGATCCAATCGTCGACAATCTTTTGCGCTTCTTTGATTTCCATTATTCCCTATTTTTCGAATCGATCCAAATCGTGACCGGACCATCATTGATTAATTGTACTTTCATATCAGCTCCGAAACTTCCCGTCGCTACCTTAAACCCAGACTCTTTTCGCAAAATTTGAATAAAATCCTCGTAAAGTGGAATCGCTACTTCTGGACGAGCCGCTTTGATATAGCTCGGTCGATTCCCCTTTTTCGTGGATGCGTGCAAGGTAAATTGGCTGATCACCAAGAATTCTCCTTCGATGTCGGCAATGGAATGATTCATTTTTCCGTCTTCATCGTTGAAAATCCGTAGTCCAATAATTTTGCGCACCAGCCAGTCGATGTCATCACGTGTATCTTCCGATTCAATCCCAACTAAAATGACGAATCCACGGCTAATTTCCCCATGTATTTCCCCATCAATTTTGACCGAAGCCTCACTTGCGCGTTGAATCAACACCCTCATCCGAAAATATTTTTACGATACGTCTCGTTCTGATCCTCTTCCATCAACTGCATGTATGTCATGTATCGACTTTCGTAAATTTCACCTGATTCTACTGCTGCTTTGATCGCACAATTGGGTTCGTTGATGTGTTGACAGTTATGAAATTTGCACTCGCTCATTCGTTCCCGCATTTCTGGAAAATAATGAGACATGACACTCTTTTCTAACTCCGTAATTCCAAAAGCTCGAATTCCTGGTGTGTCTACAATGTATCCGCCCGTAGCCACTTTATGCATTTCCGCAAAAGTGGTGGTATGTTGTCCTTGTTGATGCGATTTAGATATTTCTCCTGTACGCAGATTCAAGTTAGGATCGATTGCATTAATCAAGGTGCTTTTTCCTACACCAGAATGACCTGAAATCATGACTTGATTTCCATTCACTTCGTCTCGAAGAAAGTCGATATTCTCTTTATTCTTTGCACTGATTTTTACGCAGGGATACCCAATCGACTCGTACATAAAGCTAAGCGCTTCGATGTATTCCAACTCATCCTCATCATACAAATCTACCTTATTGAAAAGCAAGGTAACTGGAATTCTAAAGGATTCAGCTGAAACCAAAAAGCGATCGATAAAGGCCAAATGCGTTTCGGGAGATTTGATCGTCACAACGAGATAAGCGCGATCGATATTGGCTGCCAAAATTTGACTTTGCTTGGAAAGATTCGTCGACTTCCGTACAATATAGTTGTGTCGTTTATCGAAATCTGTAATCACTCGATTTCCTTCTCCATCCACTTCCTCACTCACCGAAACGATATCACCCACAGAAATTGGATTGGTCGTTCGCAAGCCATCCAAACGTAGTTTCCCACGAATTCGACAATTGACGATTTCACCCGTTTCCATTTCAACGGTATACCACTTCCCGGTCGACTTTAAGACTTTTCCTTTGTTGGACATGCTTCAAAGATAATCAGCTTATTCGATTACTCACGCAATTGCGCCAGAGATACTACATGCATGAAAATGGCCAGTGGTGCTAAAAATCCCGCTAACAATAGCAAGGGCATTTCAATAAAGGACATGTCAACCAAGGGTGAACTTCCTCCCCAAACTTGCGGGAAGTACATCGACGACGCAATGATATACGCCACAAAAAGCACCATGATCATCCCAAGAAAATTCCAGATGTACAAAAAGGTCTTGTGCTTGCTTCCTCTTGCCCAAAAGTAGGCCACGAACAAAGCTGAAGCACCCATGACAACATCGAAATTCAAACCTTCAAACGTTGCAGATTGTGGAATGATGCCTTCATAAAAGGTCCATAATAACATGATTTCCACTACCACACGAAAGGACTGAAAATAAATCGGCCAAGATCGTGGAATCGCTTTCAACACTCTACTTCTTGATGTTCGTCTGTAGAAAATGACAAAACCAATGACCAAAGGCAGAAATACCAATAATGGAAACTTTGGAGGCATGCTTAGATCTTTCAATATTCCTGTCAATGAAATCAAAAATAAATAGATGAGCCAACCGAAGACAAAACCAACAGCCAACTTGAATTTCTTGGATCGCTCACGTGCAGGTATAGCGCTTTCGAGCAACACCTTTCGGTAAGCCAAGAGAACAATCACGACCATCAGCGCGGAAAATACAGCGTAGATTATTGGGAGCATACAGTGAATATTGCAGTGCGTTTAAAAATTCAGTTATTCTTTCCAGTAGCGCAAAACGCGTTAG
>JBFHGY010000384.1:0-3979 GCA_041582905.1 Crocinitomicaceae bacterium
GATCAAGCTTTGTACTTCCTTTCGCGTACATACGGTTTCGCCGGACAAACAAATAAGCGCATTAGTAAATTGCAAGATCTCATCAGTGGGTATCCAGAATCGGATTACTTGCTTCGCGCGATTTTTGACATCGCTGAAAGCTACAAATCAGATGTTCGATTTGATAAAGCGAAGCAGTACTACGAGCGTATCGTAAATGAATATCCTTCCTCTAACTTAGTGATGGAAGCGAAAATCAACATTGCAGATATCGATGCTAAACAAGGAAATTACACAAAAGCGGAGCAAGAATACAAAGCTGTAATGACGCAGTATGGTAGCGATCAAAAAGTATGTGAGCGCGTTGCCCTCGGTTTGAAAGAATTGTACTTATTGATGAATGAGCCTGAGCGCATTGAAGGGTTAGCACAAGCCTACCCATGTTTCGAATTGGATCCAAGCGAACAGGAAAACTTGTATTACATCCCGGCGATGCAAAGCTTTGCGGATAGCAGCGTAGCGGAAATGCAACGTTACTCCAATGCGATTCCTAAGTTTGAGAAGTACTTGAACAAATTCCCAAATGGACGCTACACCAATGAAGTGAAAAACTACTTGGCACACTGTCATTACCAATTGGGAGATGAGGAATTAGCTATTCAGCTTTATAAAGAAACACTGGACGGTCCAAATACACAGTTCACGCAAAATGCTGCCGTTCTCGTTTCAAAACACTTGTACAATAACGGACAATATGCTGAAGCAATTCCGTATTACGATCGTGTAGAAACAGTCAGTCAGGGTGATCCTGAAATTCTGTACAACGCTCGTGTAGGATTGATGAGAAGTCACTTCCTTACCGAAAGCTGGGCAAGTGCAAGTCAGTATGCGGATAAAGTGTTAGGGAGTTCGCAAATCAAACAAGAAGTGAAAATTGAAGCCTACTATTCCAAAGGAATGGCGAATTATCACTTGAACCGATTCAATGAAGCGAAACCAGCATTGGAGTGGATTATCGCGAATACCACAACGGAACGCGCGGCGCAAGCAAGACATTCTTTAGCCGAATTGTATTTCAAAAAAGGAGATTACGCGGAAGCAGATGCCGAGGTGACGAAGCTCTTGAAAATGAAGCCAGCTTACAACTATTGGATTGCGAAATCATTGATTTTGCGCACACGTGTGTTCATGGCACAAGACAAACTCTTCGATGCAGAACAAACACTCAGATCCGTACTCGATCACTACAAAGTCACCGACGACGGAATTCTTGATGAAGCGAATTTACTCTGGGATGAGTTGATGCAGTTGAAAAATCAGCCGAAGAACCTCCAACCAGATACGAACCCAATTATTGATATTAACGACGGACAATAAGAAGCATTATGAAACAGTTAGTAGTAACATTCATCGCATTTTTGGCCGTTAGTACATCGGCGAATGCACAAGGAGGCGGAGTTGACACGGAAATCTTCGGGACAGGAACACGAAAAATTGATCCTGCCTACCGAATGGCGCTCAGTCCTCAAGTAATTGACACAACGATTCCAATGGCCGTAGTTGAGTATCCTCTACTTCCTTTGAAGTATCAAACAAATGCAGAAGTGAACCAAATTAGTCCCGTTTCGATTCGAACGGTGGACAAACTTGCCAAACTGTACAACACGTATGTGAAGCTAGGAGTAGGAACGGATTTCGCCACAGGTGGAATTATGCCACTCGGTGAAGTATACTTCGATGCAACGCGATCACGCAAATTCCTATACGGAGCTCACTTGAAGCACTTGAGCAACTGGGGCGATTTCACAGGCTTGCAAAACTCAACCTTCGACCGAACAAAGTTTGATTTGTATGGAGGAATCAATGAGCGACGTTACACCTTGCGTGGAAACTTCCACTACAACAATCAAGGTTTGCATTACTACGGTATTTCCGACACGATTGCTTTGGGTGGAGATAGTTTGAACCAACGGTTCAATGATACTGGATTCGATTTCTCGTACGCTTCTCACAAAAAGGACAGCGCCACATTGAATTATGGTGTGGGCATCCTCTACAACAATTTCAATGGAATGAAGCCAGACCGAGAAGGGTTCTCCGACTGGAGAGCACGTGAAAATGCCTTCGATTTTAACTCAAACGCATGGTATAAGTTAGGTCGAGAAATTTACGCCTTGGATTTCAACGTACGCTGGAATGGATACAAGTATGGCGTTCTCGATTCTACCTACGCTAATGCTCTCGATACAGGCTTTGTTCAAAACAATACCATTGTGAATTTGAAGCCGACCATTACCACACAATTTATGGATGATCGTTTCAAAGCGAAGGTGGGAGTGGACATTGTGTTTGACGCTCGTGAGAAAACACGCGCACACATCTACCCTGTTGCTGAAGTAAAATACAGCATGTTGAATGATTTGTTTATTCCGTATGTTGGACTTCGTGGAGGATTGACACAGACAACGTATAAGTCGCTTACACGTGAGAATGAGTTCTTGCGTTCAAACATCGAATTGCGCAACGAACATAAAGCCATTGATTTCTACGGAGGGATTAAAGGAACTCTCAGCAAGCGTATCAGCTTCAATGTCGGTGCAAGTTTCGCGAATGTGAAAGATCTCGCCCTGTTCGTTACAGATACCACTTTCTCTCTTGGAAATAAGTTTGGCGTTATTTACGACACAGCAAACGTTGCTACTTTGGAAGGAAGTATTTCTTATCAAGTACGAGAAAAGATTAAGGCGGATGCGATTGTTCGTTATACTTCGTATAATTTGGTGAACAACAGCTACGCTTGGAACCGTCCAAATTTGGAGGTGATCCTACGTGGATCATACAACTTGTTTGATAAATTCCTGATCAATTTAGACTTGAATCTTGAGCAAGGAAGACGTGCGTTGGTATATGCTCCAGGAGAGGGTGTGACGCAAGAAAACGGTCAATACATTCAATCGCTTTGTTTCTTAGCTGATGCGAACCTTGGTGTTGAGTACCGCTACAACTCACGTATTTCTGCCTTTGTTCAAACAAACAATTTGGCATCTCAACGCTACAACCGTTGGTACAATTATCCTGTGCAAAGCTTCCAGGTATTGGGTGGTGTGACGTTTAGATTCTAATTATTCTTTTGAGTATGAACTCTACTGTACAACGGAACTTAGAAACGTTAGGTCTGGAACTACCTGAAGTATCCACACCTGGAGGAAACTACGTTTCGGTAAATATTCGCGGCAACATAGCATACGTGGCGATTCAGTTTCCTATACGAAATGGGGCATATTTATATCAAGGAAGACTGGGTGATGACGTCTCATCCGAATATGGATATAAAGCTATGGAATTATGCGCGCTGAACGTGCTTGCTCAAATTGAGCAAAAGGTTGGCTTCGATAACTTAGTCGGCTTAAATCACATAGATGCGTACTTTCAAGCTAACTCAAACTGGGATGAATCTCCAAGTGTTGTTAATGGAGCTTCTGATATTTTCGTCAAACTACTTGAAGAAAAAGGAAAACACTCTCGTTCAATTTTCGGTGTCGATAAATTACCTCGGAATTTTTGTGTTGGGCTTACCGCTTCTTTTACGTTAAATTGATGGTGTTACGGCCATCTAAATAAACATGGAAAACAGAATTTTCACCTACGAAATCGTCATAAAAGAACATCATCTGGATACGTTCGGACATGTGAACAACGCTACGTACCTTCAATTGTACGAAGAAGCCCGTTGGGAGTTGATTACCGAAAACGGATATGGTTTACAAAAGGTGAAAGAAACGGGACTTGGGCCAATTATTCTTGAAATCAATATTCGATTCTTGAAGGAAATCCGTTTGCGCGAAGTCGTTAAAATTCATTCGCAAACAACGAACTACGACTCTAAAATTGGAACTATCAAACAGTGGATGGTCGATAGCAAAGGAAATGTCTGTTCAGAAGCTACTTTCAAGTTTGGCTTGTTTGATACGAAAAACCGAAAAATGGTTTCTGCCAATGA
>JBFHGY010000385.1:0-3979 GCA_041582905.1 Crocinitomicaceae bacterium
CATTCGATGCACAAGGAGACGCAACCTTATTATATAATCTAGCAGGAAAATACCGCGCCAATTACGGAACTCCTTTTGATCTCGAAGAACTCAACGGAACATTCGGACTCAACCTCGATGCCATTACTTATGTGAAAATTATCGATGTTGTTGGAATGATCAACGGAAATCATATTCAATACGATTCAAATGGAAATCCTGTGAATGATCCTTACGCCACTGCCTTTCCTTCGGGAGGATTTGACTTGGACGCAATTGGCGTGATTCATCAGGCTCCTGTTGGGATGAATGAAAAACTGTCGGAAACCTTTGCTGTTTACCCAAATCCCGCGACATCAAATGGAATCATTCATATTTCCACCGAGAGCGAGTTGGAATTCGTACAATTAATTACTGTTGACGGTGAGGAAATTACCAAGAGCACAAGCACTTCAATTTCAATTGGGAATGTCCCTAGCGGAATCTATTTCGTCCAAATTCATACCTCTGAGGGAGCGTATTCGAGCAAAATCATCATCCAATAAACCGCTCTTTGCGCTATTTTCTGCGAAAGTTGGTTTTAATGCACCGTCAACCGCTCAAATCCACTAAATTTGCGATCGTTAATTGAAGAGATTATTCGCTATGACGCTTGCAGAAATACGACAACAATTTTTCGACTTTTTCGAATCAAAGGGAAATAAAATTGTTCCTAGTGCCCCAATGGTTGTTAAAAACGACCCAACATTGATGTTTATCAATGCGGGAATGAATCAGTTTAAGGACTACTTTCTTGGGAATTCGGTTCCAGCCGATCGTCGTGTGGCAGATACGCAAAAATGTTTGCGTGTTTCTGGAAAACACAACGATTTGGAAGAAGTAGGTGTTGACACGTATCACCACACCATGTTCGAAATGCTGGGAAACTGGTCGTTTGGCGATTACTTCAAAGAAGAAGCGATTGAATGGTCGTGGGAATTGTTGACGGAAGTGTACAAAATTCCAAAAGATCGTTTGTACGTTACTGTTTTCGAAGGAGACGAAGAAGATGGTGTTCCAATCGATCAGGATAGCATCGATATTTGGAAAAAGTACATTGATGAAGACCGCATCATCCTTGCCAATAAAAAAGATAACTTCTGGGAAATGGGCGATACTGGGCCATGTGGACCTTGTACTGAAATTCATATTGATCTTCGATCAGAAGACGAGCGCCAGAAAGTTGATGGTAAATCATTAGTCAATGAGGACGATCCACAAGTAGTGGAAATCTGGAACAACGTCTTTATGGAATTCAACCGTAAAGCAGATAAGTCGTTGGAGCCACTTCCTGAGAGACACGTAGATACAGGAATGGGATTGGAACGTTTGGCCATGGCGCTTCAAGGAAAACAATCGAATTACGATACCGATCTTTTCCAAGGATTGATTAAACACATGGAATCAATTTCAGGTGTTACCTACGGTAAAGAGGAAGCGACAGATATTGCGTTGCGCGTCATTGCGGATCACGTCCGTGCGATTGCTTTCTCGATTGCAGATGGTCAGCTTCCTTCGAATACAGGAGCTGGGTACGTTATTCGTCGAATTTTGCGTCGTGCCGTTCGATATGGATACCAAACACTCGGATTGAAGGAGCCATTTATGGCTGATCTTTCTGGAAAATTGACGGAATTGATGGGCGATCCCTTCGAGGAATTGATCTCTCAACGTCAACTGATCCGAAAGGTGATTCATGAAGAAGAAACGAGTTTCTTTAAAACGTTGGAGCAAGGATTGAGACGTATTGACCTTGTCGTAGACAAAACGAAAAAAGCGAACCAATCAGAAATCGAAGGATTCATTGCATTCGAATTGTACGATACGTATGGATTCCCATTCGACCTTACGTCACTCATTGCACGTGAAAACGGATTGACAGTCGACGAAAAAGGATTCGAAGAAGAATTAAACAGACAAAAAGAACGATCTCGCGCTGCTACGGCAATCGAAACAGATGACTGGGTTGTTCTTTCTGAAGATAATGTAGAAGAGTTCGTTGGATACGATCTTCTTTCAACGCATGTCAAAATTGTGAAGTACCGTCAGGTAACACAGAAGAAAAAGACATTTTATCAGGTTGTATTCAACTTAACGCCATTTTATCCAGAAGGCGGAGGACAAGTTGGAGATACAGGATATATCGAATATGGTGACGAAAAAGCGTACATCATCGACACGAAAAAGGAAAACAACCTCATCGTTCATACGATGAAAGAATTGCCTGAAAGCCTGAAAGCAAATTTCTTGGCTGTTGTGGATGAAAAGAAACGTCAGGCATCCGCGAACAATCACTCTGCCACTCACCTTCTTCATCACGCGTTGAGAACGGTATTGGGAGATCACGTGGAGCAGAAAGGCTCTCTCGTAAATTCTGATTATTTGCGCTTCGACTTCTCGCACTTCTCCAAAGTAACGGACGAAGAAATGGAGAAAATTCAGGCAATGGTTTCGAATGAAATCCGCAAGAATATCATGCTTGAAGAAAAGCGTAACACGCCAATGGAAATCGCTCAGGAAATGGGAGCCATGGCACTTTTTGGAGAGAAATATGGTGATACCGTGCGTGTTATTAAGTTCGGCGATTCTGTTGAATTGTGTGGAGGAACGCACGTTCGCTCAACAGGAGAAATTGGATTATTCAAAATCACTTCGGAATCGGCTGTAGCTGCAGGGGTTCGACGTATCGAGGCGATTACTTCTCAAAAGGCGGAAGCGTATTTCGAGAAAAAAGCCAATACTTTGGATGAGATTGCATTAGCATTTAAAAATCCAAAGGACATTTTGAAAGCGGTTACCGATTTGCAAGCAAAAAACATCTCGCTTCAGAAAGAAATTGAACAGCTCAAAAAAGGTCGCGCGATGCAAGTCAAAGCGGATTTAAAAAGCAATATCGTTGAGTTAAACGGAGTCAATTACTTGGGAGCAATCGTGGATTTGGATGCTGGTTCCATCAAGGACATTTTGTTCAACCTTAAGGGAGAAGTAGATAACTTCGTAGGTGTAATTGGAGGAAAAGATAGTGGTAAATGTAGTTTGAGCATCATCGCTGCCGATAATGTCACGAAGGAAAAGGATTTCCACGCTGGGAATATTATCCGCGAAGTCTCTAAGTTGATTCAAGGAGGTGGCGGTGGACAGCCGAACTTCGCGACAGCTGGAGGAAAAAATGCTGATGGATTATCGGAGGCAATCGCTCAAGTTAAATCGAAACTGTAAGATTGAAAGAAACGAAACACGCACTGCTCATTGCTTATTACTGGCCACCATCAGGTGGAGCTGGTGTGCATCGATGGTTGCGTTTTTCGAATTTCTTCAATGAAAATGGTTATCAACTGACCGTTTTTTGTCCAGAAGATGCGGCATGGCCTGAAATCGATGAAGCCCTGTTGGAAAAAGTACCCGATGATGTTCGCGTCATCCGAAGAAAAGTATTTGAACCGCACAAATATTTAGGGAAGTCAACGGGAACAGGATTTACCGAGCAAGGTAAACCTTCTCTTTTCAAACGCTTTCTGACGTGGGTACGAGGAAACTTGTTTATCCCAGACTCACGTGTTTTTTGGATTCGTCCCGGTGCGCGTTATCTGTCAAAATATTTAAAAGATCACCCGGAAATTACTACCATTATTTCGTCAGGACCGCCGCATAGCTTACATGTGATCGGACTCAAATTGAAACGAAAACACCCTTCCCTTCATTGGGTAGCTGATTTCCGTGATCCCTGGACGCAGATTGATTTCTATCACAACTTAAACGTTGGTGCGAGAGCCGATCGAAAACAAAAGAAATTAGAACAGCAATGTCTACGTGAAGCGGACGAAGTTGTGACTGTCAGCACACATTGTGCGAGCGGATTGGAAGAAATTGGCAATCGAGATGTCAAAGTGATTACCAACGGTTACATTTTCCCTGAATTCGATGGGAAATCAGTTGATCTGGATGAGAAATTCACCGTCTC
>JBFHGY010000386.1:0-3948 GCA_041582905.1 Crocinitomicaceae bacterium
ATTGATGATATCCACGAGCATATCAATTGCAGAATTGGCGGAGGAAGATACCACTTTCTTCAGGCTCATAATGGATGGTATATTGGAACCAATCGAGGTGAATGGGGCGGTGAGCTGTACAAACTCTCCGAAGATTTTGAGACGTGTGAACGGATCTGTCGTGCAAACGTAAATCAACTTTATTCATTTCGAGAAAAGATTTACTTGGTGGAAGGGCTCTCGCACAAAAGTATCTCCGGTGGTAATGTCATCGAACTAAATGAAAACCTGACACTTGACACCTTGCTTCGGATGGATGAAACTCCGCGGCATCTCGTTTTCATCTCAAATAAAGAAGGATACTTGCTTACCGATTCGAGTATCTATTCAATTACTACCGAAATGGAGACGACTCTTTTGTATCAAAACCATGAATTCCTTTACCTCTACCCGAATAATCTGATCATACACGAAGGAATTCTATACGTTCCCATGCGTGGAGGAATTTTGATGATTTTCACCGAAACAAAGACAATTAAATGGCTGACGCGAGAAGAATAGTCTTTCTCACTCCTTAGGGGTTTCAATGCCTTTTAATTGCAAAAATCCCAGATTCGGATAAACAAAACCGAGATATGGAAAAAACCGAAGGATCCGAATCCTCCAACTTTGTCATGAACATTAAAATACATGAACATGCAACAGAAAATTGCCATCATTACCGGTGGAAGTAGAGGATTGGGACGAGAAATGGCGCTCAATTTAGCCCAACAAAACGTAGACATTGTTTTCTCCTATCACTCCAATAAAGAAAAAGCGAACGAGGTAATTTCAGCCATCGAATCATTGGGGCAGAAAGCCATCGCCTTCCCATACAATGCACGCGACTTCAAAACGGGACACATCTTTATTGAAAAGGCAACAACTTACCTTCAAGAGACCTATGGGAGTCCAAACTTTGATTTTTTAATCAATAATGCAGGGACAGGCACGCACAATTTAATTGCAGACACAAGTGAAGAACAGTTTGATGACATGATGAATATTCACCTCAAAAGTGTTTACTTCTTCACGCAAAACGCGCTTCCCTATCTCAACAATGACGGCCGTATTATCAATGTATCGAGTGGACTTACGCGCTTCAGTTTGCCAGGAATGTCATCCTATGCTATCATGAAAGGAGGAATTGAAGTCTTTACTCGCTACCTAGCCAAAGAGTTAGGCAAACAAAAAATTACGGTGAATGTGATCGCTCCCGGCGCAATCGCAACTGATTTTGCAGGAGGAAGCAACAAAGACGAAAGCAAAGTAGCTTTAATTTCGAGCATTACGGCACTCGGTCGTGTGGGGGAACCTCAAGACATTGGCGGAATCGTTTCGTTCTTATGCTCTCAAGCGGGCGGATGGATCAACGGGCAACGCATTGAAGCATCAGGCGGAATGCAACTTTAATTTCGAATCCATACATTTATCCTTGTGAAAGAGATGAAGCACTTCAAAAAAATCAGTGACTACCATAAAGTAGCTTGTATCGCTCCACCCGAACATCCTTTGATTAGCCTCATTGACTATCAAACGATCAATTATTCCGTGGGGCAACATGAACTCAAGTGGACGCAAGACTATTATACCATCGGACTTAAACGTAACGTCCCATACAAGTTCTTTTATGGTCAACAAGAATACGATTTTGACGAAGGCATCATGACCTTCATTGCTCCCAATCAAGTAATGAGTCTGGAAGCAAATCCGAATGCGTCGAGTGATGAACCAGAAGGTTGGCTTCTTCTCATTCACCCGGATTTCTTGTGGGGTTCCGCGCTAGGATCAAGCATAAAGGGTTATGAGTTTTTTGACTATCATGTAAACGAAGCGCTTTTTCTATCCGAGAAAGAAGAAAAACTGATGATTGAACTGCTCCTCTCAATTAAGCGAGAATACCAAGCAAACATCGATCAGTTCAGTCAGAAAATCATTGTCTCTCAACTCGAGGTATTACTGAACTATGCCGAACGTTTCTACGGACGACAATTCATCACGCGAAAAATAACCAATCATCATATCCTCGATTCCCTGGAGCGGTTGTTATCTGAATACTTCTCCAAGGATGATCTCATCGAAAAGGGACTTCCTAGTGTGCAATGGGTCTCCGATCAACTTCATTTATCATCAAATTACTTGAGCAGTCTATTGAAGTCGCTTACTGGACAAAGCACACAGCAACACATTCAGAATAAGCTCCTCGACAAAGCAAAAGAACTATTGAGCTCAACAGAATTATCCATTGGAGAAATCGCCTATTCTTTGGGATTCGAACGACCCGCTTCTTTCTCTAAATTATTTAAGAGCAAGCTTGAAATGTCACCATTAGAATTCCGAAAGAAGTTTAATTAACTACTTTATACCCTTTTGAAATTGGCCAATATCCCTGTCCTTGTTGATTTCAACATCTACAAAAAAACATTGTTTGTGAGGAGAATAA
Organism: Crocinitomicaceae bacterium; assembly: GCA_041582905.1. GTDB lineage: Bacteria > Bacteroidota > Bacteroidia > Flavobacteriales_D > Crocinitomicaceae > UBA4466. The sequence goes on from JBFHGY010000386.1 coordinate 2,462, forward strand.
AATTGTCATACCTTTCACCCTATGCGTCATTTTATACTCTTGCTTGCCATCAACCTGTGTTCTACTAACACTTCGTTCTCTCAAATAGACTCTCCTTTTCCTAACGATCCGTCTTTAGAAGCAACGTGGGTACAGAGAAGATACATTCCTGCTGATCCCGCTGATCCTTGGCAAACAGTTACGGAATACATTTATTCCTACAACAACTTTGGAATTGATACGATTGAAGGAATCGAATACAACAGGTTGTACCAAGACTGGAACGGACCAATTGCTCATTACCGTATCGATGGATCAAAAGTTTACTACCGAAGTGATAATGCCGCTTTTTATTCATACGACGAACACGGACTTTCAACCTGGCAAGGTGGAGGCGAATATTTGATGTATGATTTTGACCTATCTGTCGGTGATACGTTTGAGGTTATCACCTATGGGGATATCATCGTAACTTCAATAGACTCTATTCTGATAGACAGTATTTATTGTAAAACAATTCACTTCGATGAAAATCAAATTCCATGGTATCAACCATTGGAATATTATTGGATTGAGGGGATTGGAAGTAGCACGGGCTTTTACCCAGTATTTGATTACTTTGAAGATCAACTCAACTTCCATTGCTTCTGGGATAGTCATTTAACCTATTTCACAAATGGATACGGTTGTTTTGATAGTGCGGACATTGAGGAGGCCCCAGACCTAAATCAATATACTATTTACCCGAACCCAACCTCCAAAATAATAACTATCAAAACTGATAAGCCGAATCCATGTTTCGGAAAAATCACCAATTTACAAGGACAGACCGTACTAAATTTCGAACTCTCACAGACAGAGACAACCTTGAATATAGCAGATTTGGAACAAGGAATCTACTTCATTAATCTAATGAATCATTCCTTTCATATGATAAAAGAATAATGATTAGACAGAAACGAATCGCTGAAATAGTCCTTTATCCCTCCTTACTCGCACTTCCTTTAATAATCACGCGCAGTGACAAGTTGTACGTAAAGTAGTTCCACACCCAATTCAGAAAGACGATGAACTTGTTTCGAACGCCCAAGATTGAGCGAAGGTGCACCAACATCCAAACCATCCAAGCAAAGAAACCATAGAATTTCATCTTCGGAAGCTCTACTACCGCCTTGTTTCTTCCCACCGTTGCCATCGTTCCGAGGTTTTTGTAGGAGAAGGGAACCATTTCCTTTCCTCGAAGCTGATTCTTCATGTTCTTGCAAAAACGATTTCCCTGTTGAATAGCAACCTGTGCCAATTGCGGATGACCGTCTGGATAAGCAGCATCAACATTCGCCATATTCGCGACATCACCAATGGCGTAAACCTCATTCATTCCAATGACTTGATTGAATTGGTTCACCGCAATTCGATTTCCACGCACTTTCGCTTCTTCTGGAATACCATCAATGTAATTCCCCTTAATTCCAGCTGCCCAAATCAACGTCTTTGTGCGAATCGTTGAA